>CALGNN010000026.1 GCA_937961455.1 uncultured Saprospiraceae bacterium | reverse complement strand
TTCCACAAATGAAGATAGACGCCATCATAAAAAGCAAGTATCATAAATAATGTTAATGCAATTATTGAAAATTGAAATAAAATTTCCATCCTATGATTTTATATAGTCTTATTGATTTTAGTTTGATTTTTTCATTTGCCCTTTCCTGTGTCTCCATAATTGGAACAGACCTATAATGAAAAATACTAGAGCGATAGTTAATATGATTCTTTGATAATCACGAGTGAAGTTTGACAAGATACTCAAAGCAGTAGCACTTCCAATCCATGCAGTTAAGGATACAAGCCAACAACAGCTTGTACCAAAGAGCAATATAATGACACTACTCAATATTGATTTTTTATGCCTTCTCATCTTTGCCTTACTTTACAGCTGTCAATGAAATGCTTGTAACTCTTGAGGCAATATCTCTGGCCTCATCGCTGCTTAGATCAAAGTTCATAGCTTTGGCTAGTGCCTTTACTTGAGGGTCAGTTAGAATTAATTCCAAAGGGAATTCTTTTTTTGATTTTATATTAATATCCTGAAATCCTGCTTCTTCAATGTAGGCTAAATAGTCTGCTACTTTTTCAGCACCGGAAACACAGGCAATATGTCCAGCCAATGAGTTTTTCACAAAGTCCGGTAGTTCTTCTACAAGCACAATGTCACTGATTGATAGGGTGGCACCTGGTTTTAAAACTCTATAGGCTTCTTTAAATACTTTGTCTTTATGTAAGGATAAATTGATTACGCAATTAGAAATGACATGATCTGCAATATTAGAATCAAGTGGCAATTTTTCGATGTCGCCTTTTATAAATTCAGTATTACTATAATTTCCTTTTGCTGCATTTTTTCTGGCTAATTTAAGCATGTCATCAGAAAGATCAACCCCAATCACCTTTCCAGTTTGCCCAACAATTCTTGATACAATGAAAGCGTCAAAGCCAGCACCTGAGCCAAGATCTATGATGGTTTCGCCTGGATTAATTGGGGATAAGGCAGAAGGGTTTCCACAGCCAACGCCTAGATTAGCATCTTCAGGCACATCGTTTAATATTTCTTTAGAATAGCCTATCTGTTCTGCTACTTTATCAGCATGTTCACTTGTGCCACAGCATGCAAATAAGTTTGAAATAAGTCCGCCATTTTTCGATTTTGCCAAAAGTCCATAACTTTTGACCACTGATTGTTTTGTTGCTTTTGAATTCATGTTCTTATTTATTTAATATTTAATTCAAATATGAATAAGAACTATTTGAAATCAATTGACCTAGGTCAAGTTCGACTCATCTTCTTCCGAATTCTACTTAACGTTTCCGGAGCTACTTGGATGTAAGAGGCAAGATAATTTAGGGGGACTCTTTGTAAAAGCTCACCATCTTCATGTAGAATTTGTTGATATCGTTCTGTAGCAGATAAATCATTCATGAAGCGATTGTGACAATCCATGGTTATGAATTCATTTTCAGCAGCGAGTCTTCCAACCTGTTGCCAGAACAAATCTTTTTCATATAATTTTTGTAAGTCATTAAATGCAAAAACAATAAGTTTTGTCTCTTCAATGGCATGAATAGATAGATCGCTAGGTGTCTTTGTAATTAGACTTTTATAAGAACAAGTAATTGTATGCTCTTTACAAAAGCAACTGGTAACTTCTTTGCCATCATTAAGGTAATATAAACGCATAAGTCCTTTTTCAATAAATGCTATTTCTCGACTTATTTTTCCTTGTTCAAGAAAATAGGATCCAGCTTCAATATTTCTCTCTGACAAATAAGGAAGTACATCATCTAATAAATGATCTTTATAATGCGGGAATTGGCGAATATAATTTACGAATGATTCCATTTATTGCTGTAAGCAGAAATTTATTAAAACGCTTTGATCTTAATCGGAGTAATTTGATTTGAATATAAATCTATTATATTTCAAACAGTATTTATTTGCTTTATTATTAGTAAGCCTTTTACTCTTGAATTTATAGTCAATATATAATTCTCGTATTTGGATATACATTTACCCAGGCAAACCAAAACACTTCATGCGCAGGGATTCGCTGAAAACGTTCTCCGCTAGGACTTGTAATCTCAGTGTCAGATACCTTCCATTTAACTCCATTCTGATCACTCAGGATTCCTCTTTTGTAGGATTTAAATATTTCTTCATTTGTAACATAGGCTCGACTTGCACCATTTTTCTCTGTTAATACCAAAATGTTTTGATTTGCAATTTGATCTTGATGCATGCCCTTCTTCTTTAAGTAATCAACCGATAGGGCTAAAGGTTCATCTTTGTATCCTTGTGACCTTGGGATGAATACTCGTGCTTTATTTGCCAACCTATTATCTTGAAGTGGAGTGGGAAACATTAATGCATCATCCGCATAATAATTTTTATAAGCTTCTCCCTCATCATAATTTCTTTGGTGCCCTGTATCTAAAGAAAGAACTTGAGTGTTGGCGTGTTTTTCAAGCCATGCACTCCAAGTAGTAGTTTCAACTGGAAGTGTTTTAAGTTCTATGTCAGCGTTAATTAATGGACCCACCACAGGTTTTCCTTGGATGGTGCTCCAAAGTGATTGAGTCGCTTTGTCGTACATCAATTTATTTGATCTATATAAAAACCCACTGGTTCCCAATTCATGCTTAACACCCTTATATGCAGCGTCATAAATGATGAGTGTGCCACAGAGTGTGCAATACACCCCTGCAACAGATTGCCCTTCAATATCATCGGTAAAAAACTCATGCCATGCTAGGATTCGTTTTGGATAAGCATAAGCTGCTCCGTTGAGAAATAAACCAAAGACTACATCTTCATTAGAAAGGTATTGTGCTTCCGAAGCTGGTAACATTTTAGGTGATCGAAGTGGAGGTATGCCATCTTGGGCTACTCCGCCCCAAACAATTTCATCAAGACGAATTTTAGTTTGATTACTTCTTCCGTGAAAATATTTATGGAATGAAGGATCTAAGCCACTGTGGAGATAAGCTTTAAAATCTGCATAAAAATTACTATGAATGAATTCATTGTCCCAAGCCCATTGGATGCCTTCAAAATATTTGGGAGTTATTTCGGGGATCTTTTTAACCAGTAATTGCTTAATTTCTTTTTGTTGCCATCCATCTTTGCTTAATCTTAAAACCTCGAGGAGGGGAGCTACATATGCGATAGACCAATGCTCATTCAAAGTCTCTAATGCTTGTATCTTTTCATTGTCATCAAAGCCAATGAGTTTTTGCAATACGACCAAACTGTCGATTGCTTCAGATAGTTGAATTTCTTCTATTTCGTTTACCTCTTCAAAAACTTTATAATCAATGGGAAGGGTAGTAGCCAATCTCTGATCTGCCCAATAATTATATTCTCGTACATCAGATTTGTTAATAATATTACCATTATTATCAAAGAGCAAGTAAGGGGTGATTTTGTATAGCCTGGAAATGATGCTTTGATTTTTTTGATTGATAGATTGTGTCCGATCACTACCAAACCTTTGTTGTTCAGCACCTGAGATGGAAACCTTTGATCCTTCCTTGCTTTCTAAAAGAGTCAGATGTTTAATGCTGAGAAATTCTGGAAAATGCAATTGAAATAATCCAGGAGTTGCATCTGGCTTTATTAAATCTTGTGGAGTCGAAGGAGCTATCAATTTGAATTTTCCATTTTGATATAATTCTGTGCTTACTTGATATCCAAAGTTTTTTAAAGTTGTTACATCGGGACTATCTATGAGGCTTCTTAAAAAATGTGCAAGACTATTTTGATAGATGTTTTCTCTTCGTTTTTGATATTTATTATTGGAAGCATTTTCTTTATCAGTAAACTGCCCCATACCTTGATAAAATTTTGATCCGTCGGCTTTAATACTTAGTGTTTCAAGCCAAAAATCAATTTGATAAGCTAAATAATCATTCTCTATTTTTAATAAATCTACAGCAGTAACATAAAGGTCTCCACCTTTCTCTTCGAATCGCAATACCTCTGGATTTAGGATGCTGCATTGAGAAGCTGGAATATCATTTCCCAATAAGGCAAGCTTAAATTTCTTGAAGTTTTTTTTCCATCTCGAGCTTTGTTTTGCCGTAACCATCACTTCGTTAAGATCAATCCCATTAGGCTTCAAGCTTACCGCACCTCCTTCCAATAAGAGTGGGTAGCTCACAGGATCAATGATCATGGTTTCGTAAGAAATATGCGATACGATTAATGTATGATTATCTTGACCTGATATGCTAATTTCGCAAAGACCGTCTTGATTGCTAATGGTACCGATGCTAGAATTGCTTATAAAAAGATGCGCATCAGATATAGGTTCCTCAGTTAATTCATCTACTAGGAAAAATTTAAGATTTAATTCTTGTGCATTACTAGCTTGAATGCTAGTGAATATTATGATAAAACATAGATAGCACCACCTCATATTTCAAAATTAAAACAATAATTTTAATCATAAATAAGGAGAGAAGGTTTTGTCAGGATTAAGACGGAGTTGGTTGGCTTTACGCTCAAGAGTAAAAATAATAGTTGTTTTGTCTACAGTATGTAATTGTGCCCCTTGAAATAAAAAAAGCCCACTGTTAACAGTAGGCTTTCATTGAAACAATTTTTTCTATTCTTAGAATAGATTTTTCGCTTTATTGAGCAAATCTCCAGCATTTCCTCCTAACATATCTTGAGCTTTATTGATTAAATCAGCTGGATTCATACCTGCTAATCCTTCAAGGCTAAACTCTTTGTCAGCTTCCTCTGTAGATTCGAATTTCTCTTTTAAGCCAGCAATTAAGTCTGGTGCAGTTCTTTCTGCTTCTGCACTTGCTTCTTCACTAGACATCCCCTTGCTTTGTAAGATTGCAGCAAGTTTGCCTTTAGCTTCTCCGAATAAATCGTTGCTCTCCAGATTTTCACCCTTGAACAATGATTGCACCTCTGTCAAATTCCCACCAGCCAATTTTGCTTTTATAGATTCCATAAAGGCACCTGCGCCTTCCTCAGCAGCCGCTGTTGTCTCTGCACCACCTAATACATTCGATGCCATTTTGGCTGCCAATTTTTGCATGGCTATACGCTTAAGATTTTCAAACATGTAATTATTTTATGAATTTATTAATGCTATTTAGACGTTATGATTTACACGTAAGTCACAATGTACTATCAACAGAAATGTTATAATTTATTTAAATATTCTTCAGCTTTGTCAAAATGAGATTGTCGTTTTTCAGGACTCATCCTTTTCAGTGTACTTAATAGCATTGTCATACGCGGATTTTTATTGAATTGGTCTTGGTACACATGCATAAATCTCCAAAATAAACCATCCCATATTTCCTGCCACGGACCTTTTGAAAAGTTGCTCATTTTCTTTAAATAATTAGAACCACTGATATAGGGTTTTGTGGCAAAACACCCTCCATCTGCAAACTGACTCATACCATATACATTGGGGACCATTACCCAATCATATGCATCAATGAATAATTCCATAAACCATTTGTAGACTTCATCTGGATGAAATTCGCAAAGAAGCATAAAATTGCCAAGTACCATGAGACGCTCAATGTGGTGACAATAGCCTGTTTTTAAAACTTGTTTTATTACTTCATCTACAGGTGTAATTCCTGTTTCAGCAGTGTAAAACGAAGTTGGTATTTTTCTTTTGAAATTCCAGTAGTTGTAAGTCCTTGCATGAGTGCCCTTCAGCTCATAAATGCCTCTTATAAATTCTCTCCAACCAATGATTTGTCTAACAAATCCTTCCATGGAATTGATAGGAATTTCTTTGGTGTAATAATATGTTTTAGCCTCTTTGAGAATCGTTTCAGCAGAGATGAGACCGACATTCATCAAAGGAGAGAGCAGGCTGTGATGTAGGATAGCTTGCTGGCTTTGCATGGCATCCTCGTAAGTACCAAAATCATAAAATCGAAATTCTAAAAATTGCTTCAACCATGATTTGGCTTCTGCATGATTAATAGGATACCATCTTTCTTCAGAAAGGTTTCCTGGGTTTAGAGCGAAATGTTTTTCTGTGTATGAAATGGCTTCAAGCCAATAGGAGCTTTGAAGAGGGAACTTAACTTCAGGTGGCAATGTGTTTTTAGGATACTTCTTCCTATTTTCTGCATCATAAGACCATTTGCCACCTACAGGTGTGCCATCATCATTGAGAAGCAATTGGTACTTTTTTCTTTGCTGCTTATAAAAACTAGTTTGGAAAAAGAACTTTTTATCTGATCTAAAAAATGAACTGTTGTCTTCTTTAGTATTTAAAAATAGTGGACTAAGATATTCTATGAATCTTACATTCTTAGAAAATGAATTTAATCTTTTCGATAACCAATTGTCCGTCGGATCTATATAGTGAATGGTTTTTATTTCATTTTGTTTCTCTAAAAAGATCCTTATATCAGATTGTGAATTATCTGAAGATATGTAAGCAACTTCCAGCCCTAAGTTTTTGAGAAAACTGGTATAAGACTGCATAGTTGCTCTGTGGAATGCAATCTTTTGTTTGTGAAATTTATATTGTTTAAAAAATAAATGTTCTTCAATGAGATAAATTGGTAGCCCATTTTTTAAAAGCGGACTTTCTTCGAAAAGTTGATGGGGAAAAATTAGATTAATTTCTTGATGCATGACTTTTGTTTCTTCTACACTTTTCACTACAATATTTTACAGATTCCCAATCTCTAGCCCATTTCTTACGCCAAGAAAATGGTCGAAGACAAACAATGCAAATTTTACTAGCTAAGTTTTTTTTACTCATTAAAGTCTGGTATTTCATTCACTCTAACATAAGGAAAGGATGTAATCTTATTAAGATCGTAATAGGCGTTTAAGCCTGAAATTCCAACTAAGTCATACGCTTCCAAATTGATTTGTCCCTTGTCATCTACTAAAGCATCAGGGAGATCAATCAATACAATCTCGCCAATGATAAAAATGCATCCGTTGGGAAGTTCAATACTTTCTAAATGCCTCATACCAATCTTAACTTTGCTTTCAGCTACAAATGGTGCAATAAAATCTTTGATATAGGCTCTTTTTATATTCATGACATCGAATTCAGAATATTGTTTTTCAAGTTTAGCTGAAGTATAGTGTGCCTTTTTGATGAATGGTCTTGAGATGTGGTTTACCGTATAAAAACCATTTTGCATAATGTTTGCATAGGTGTCTTTAATGCCATCCGTCTGAGGTCGAGTGATCATACCTAATTGAGCAGGGTTAGAACCTAAATGTACCAATGATGAGAAGACAGCAAGATTATCCTTCTTGTCATTTGAGATGGTGCCAATTAGATTTGCTGGTTTTATTCCAGTAATCGAATTGATAAGATTTAGTCTATATTTTCTCTCTAAGTTTTTAATGTCTTTTTCTTCGAGGATCATTATTTCTTGTGTGTAATTTTATTAATCTGTTATTTTCGGATTGGACTACTTTTGTTTTCCTGTGTCCCCAAATTTTATCTCTAGCGTACTTTGCACTTGAAGTTAAATCAATAATTGGCTCAGGGTAATTTTGTGAAATGCCATAAAGTTGTTTTTCTAAATTTTTTAACGTCCAAGGTTCATGAATAAAATGCTCTGGGTATAATTGTAATTCTGGCACCCACTTTTTGATAAAATTTCCATTCGGATCATGATCTTTAGATTGTTTGATAGGATTATACATTCTAATGGTATTGATACCCGTAACTCCCGCTTGCATTTGAAATTGAGGATAGTGTATGCCCGGTTCATAATCTAAAAACTGTTGTGCAAGATGATATGAACCTAAACGCCAATCACAATCTAATTGATGGCAGAATACGGATACCAGCATCGCCCTCATTCTGAAGTTTATCCAGCCAGTTTTTTTTACACACCTCATGCAAGCATCAACTAAAGGAAATCCAGTTTTTCCTTCTTTCCATGCATCTATATAATCTTGACGATTGCTATGGGAAAGCATTTCATAACCCGAATTGATGCATCTTGTTTCGTAATCACAG
>CALGNN010000025.1 GCA_937961455.1 uncultured Saprospiraceae bacterium | reverse complement strand
ATTTTGGTATCTTGAAACTTTGGTGATTTCAACACTTCTTTTAGTGCAACAATTTGTCTCTTTTTATTGGGTACCTCGATACCGATGGTCCCTTTACCAGGAATAGGTGCAATGATTCTAATACCTAGAGCAGCTAAGCTCAGAGCAATATCATTTTCCAAATTTTTAATCTTGGAAATTTTAACCCCTGGTGCAGGAACGATCTCATAAAGCGTCACGGTTGGGCCGATGGTAGCTTTGATTTTAGTAATCTCAATATTATAATGTAGTAGCGTAGTTATGATTTGATCTTTGTTCGCTTCTAATTCTGAGCGATCTATTTCTACTTTTTGATCTTCATAATCGAAGAGCAAATCTAAGGTAGGGTGGACAAAATCTTCTAGTTCTTCATGATGATTATAAGGCTCAGAATTTAAGACGTCTTCCGCTGTTGGATTGATTGCCTTAGGTTTATTTCCTTCACCTACCACATTTTCAATGGGAAGACTATTGTCTAAGATCTTTTCAGTGCTATTGATTTCTAGTTCCGCTAATTTGCCAGGCTCTGTAATAGGTTTCTTTGCTCGTCCTTTTTCTTCTTTAGGCAAATCAAAAACCAGACTGGTTTGCTTACGTTCGGGTATTTCCAATTCTTCAGGTAGAATACTCGATTCAGTTTCTGAATGTTCTGTAATAGGCCGGTTACCAGAAGGCTTCAAAGGTACATAGTCATTAGCTGATGTTGCCTTGTTTACATTCTTAGGTACTCTTTTGTTATTTGTTTGAGCTTTTACTCCAGAAAAACTAAAATCGAATATTTTAGGCATTTGAAAATTCAAGGATTTCATTCCTGGAATTGCAGGTACAAGGTTTAATTGCTCAAAGTTTGGATTAAACATCCAAACTAAAAATGCGATAAGACTGAATAAAAGCAATGCACCAAGTCCAATATTCCCAAGAAAACTAGATAGATATTGACAAGTGCTTGAACCAAAAGTTCCACCCCATGGGAAAGCTTTAGATTGGAATAGGAATTCTAAGAGTATCGATCCGAATACCATACTCAAACCACCATACTTTATTGCTGGTAATAAATTAGAAAGCGCTTGTCTCTTGATTCTATTGATGCCTAACTTTATGAAAAAGGCTACAAATAGAAAAGACATCACCCCAAATCCCCAAAAGAAAAACATATTAGAACTAAAAGCTCCAAATCTACCAAGCCAATTGGCTACTTCTCCATCTCCTGAAATAAATGCTGACCAGCTAAATTTAAGTACCTTATCTTGATCAACTTGCCAGTTAAAGCAATATGAAATAAATGCAATCGCTAAAAACAATCCTAGCAATAGCATAAATACACCAAATACTTTGGTCAGACGCTCATCCTTCCAATTAATATTCCACGAAGCTTTTTTACTGGACTTTCTTTTTTTTCTTTTAGAGGCCATTAAAAACTATTAAAGTTTACAAATAAAACACTGAAACTTTACTGTTGTGACAGGGATATACAAATATAGGCATTTATACTTATTATTAAAATTATTCAATTGTTAATCAATGAATATGACTTTATTACATATAGTGTTTTGTTTTAATTTAACATTTTTTATAATATGTTTGCTTAAATACATTCCAAGGTTCTATGAGTCTAGAACATTCGCTGAATTATATGTCTTAAAAGAATAGAAAGTTGTTTGGGAAAAACTATTTTTGCCAGCCTATTGACTAGTTTAAACTTTAGATTATAAATGAACCGCACTTCAATTTTAGTAGCAGGAGCAGGTGGTATTGGAAGAGCTGTAGCGCTCTTACTTGCCAACTCAGAATATGATATCAAGATTTACATTGGAGATGCTTACCAAGCAGCAGCGGAAGATGCCCTTCAATGGATCAATAAAGGCCTTTCTTCACCTCAGGATATTCAGGCATTTACGATGCCCAAAGAAGAGAACTCAGAAGAACTAGAGCAATTTGCATTGGCTTCTGATATCATACTTGATTGCCTACCTGGATCTCAAGCTCCTAGAATGGCAGCATTAGCCATTAAGAGTAAAGCGCATTACATCAACTTAACGGAGTATGTTCATGAAACAGAGCAAATCATGGAAATGGGCAAGGATGCTGAAACTGCGTGCATCTTACAAGCAGGCTTGGCTCCAGGATTCATCAATATATTAGCCAATAAACTGGCGAAAGACTTCTTACAAGAATATAAGGTAGATAAACTCAAAGATATATCGATGAAAGTGGGTGCCTTGGCAGAAAATGCCGTAGCTCCGCATCAATATGCTTTTACTTGGTCTTCCATAGGCGTTGCCACAGAATATGTGAAAGATGCGATTGTTATGAGAGATGGCCAGATTCAACATGTTCCCTCCCTCTCCCAATACGAATTACTCAGAATTGACGGGGTAGAATTGGAAGCTGATCTTACCTCTGGAGGTGCTGCCGATATTCCGCAGGCTTATGAGGGTAGGGTAGAAAATGTAGATTATAAGACCATGAGATATCCAGGGCATTTTCCATGGGTGAAGGTACAATTAGAAAGTATTGGGGATGTCCCAGATAAGATTGAGCAGTTACAGCAAAGAATGTTAGATACGATCCCATTTGAAGAAAATGATATCGTCTATGTCTATGCCAGAGTAACTGGTAAAGATGATAAAGGTGTCTTTAGAGCAATCGATAAGTACTACAAAGTAAGACCCTTGCAAATTGGAGAAGTAAGCTTGCGAGCTATTCAAAGCACAACTGCAGGTCCTATGGCCCAATTAGCTTTAATGCTGATTGATGAAAATCTTAAAGGAATTGTTTTACAAAGTGAGATTGATCCAGAGAAATTCTTAAATGGATCACTGATTCAATTGATTTACGGTAAGTAATTATTAATAAGACTGGGCTTATTTTTCCTCTAGCAAATAACTGTAGTTGTTGGCGTTATATTCGTTAAGGATCTGATACACATACATAAGTATCCCGCAAACGCTCGCTCCAAAACCAATACCCATAAATACCTTGTCTTTGAAAAATAAGAACAAGAAAAATGCTGCAATCCCTTCAATGATCATGAGTATGGCTATTTTTCTTTCAAGACTAAGAATCTTATGAAATATTTTCATACGCTTGATCTCGTCCCTTTTAACAATATAAAGGTCAGAATCAAAAAGATCAAGTACATTGCTTCTTAACTGATGTGATTTATTGTATTGCCATAGAAGTCGGATCAACTGACCAAAACTTAATAGTACCAAACTAATCGAAAAGCCTCTCCAAAATGGTCTCTCAAAGGTTCGAAATCCAAAGGCTCCAAATATGATTAGAATGAGGCATACAAATAGAAACCAAAAACTCATCCTTCGGATGGCATCAAAATAATTGATAATTTGTCTCTTCGTCATAAACTGGTAATACGGAATCGATGCAATAAAATAAAAAAGCTCTTACTATACAAATAGCAAGAGCTTAATAGAATTTTTTCTTTCGAGATTTATCTTCTTACAACATCTCCAGAAGGCAAAGTACTTATTGCATCATTAGCAATACTGTAATTTTGACCAGGCTCAGTATCAATTGAGATCTCAGAAGCCAATGGCTTAATGAAGAATGGTTCTGGGCTATTGTCTGGAAATGGCTCAAGTGAAATCACTACAAGATTGTTACCCATTTCTAACATGGTAGGAAATGATAAACCTGCTGGTTCATTTTGAATAAAATCTTCACCAGGAAATGGTGGTGCTAATTCTGGAAAATTTCCAGCGTATATATCACTATCATCTGGTAAACTTGGATCTGTGAATTTTCCTGTTGAAACAGGTGTTGTTCCACCAAATACAACCCAACCTTCATATTCCCATCCGTCTCCTAAGACTGGAAGATCAAGACCTGCAGTTGCAGCTCCAGTTGAATCAACACTGATAAACCAAATCCCGCTATCTTCATCACTTGAAGTATTAGAAGTCGGTGTAGACAAAACAAAATTTCCTGTGGCAGTCGTGAAGTCTCCAGTTCCAATCACATCACTTGTTCTTAGATCAGCAGCATCTCCTGCAAATCCTCCTTCAAGGATTCTTGTTCCAGATGGACTTGGGTCTGTATCTACAAATGGCTCTATGGTAATAAAGAAATCGGTAGCGTTATCAATAGTCTCGCTATTAGAATTCCATGCCTGAGAAGGAATGTTACCAGCAGCATCTACTGAGAACGTGCCCAAACTTACTGGAGCACCGCTTGAAGTAATCCAAGCTTCATAAACAAACTCAGAGCCTAAGTCAGCTAAGCCTGTAATGTTTGATTCAACGGTTGTATAAACTTTAGGTGGATCCACTGGTTCTGGATCACAAGAACTAAAAGTTATTAAGGCGAAAAGGACAAGATAAAATCCAAAGATTTTAATTTTCATACTGTTATTTTTTATTGAATTTTTATTGGTAAAATATTACTATGATTATACTTGGTTTATTAAGAGGATACATCTATAAATCGAATAAGAGGTGCATTTCGTTCCCTTGTTACGATTATTATTTTGCTAAAACAGATAATTCTTTCAAATATTTTGCAAAGATAGGATTATCATTTAACTCTTGAGAATCTCATTGCCTTGATCATCCAATTTGGAACGTTCGCTTCAGGAGCCTTATTTCTCAAATCATGATACCAGCCAATCTTCTTTAAAATAGGGATTTTATGGGTTTCAACGAATTCTATCAAAGTCCCATCTGGATCTTCAATGTATGAGAATTGGCCTGCAGCCTCACCCATATCAAAACTTTCATCACTGTCCACAGTAAATGGGAAGTTGAGTGCAGCACAGCGCTCTTTCATCTCTTTCATGCCCCTTACTTCAAAACATAAATGAATGAATCCCAAATCTCCCCAATAGCGATCTTTAAATATCTTTCTACCTTGAGTTTCTGATAATGAAACCAATTCAATTTCGGTTGGGCCGTACAATTTGCTAAAGCTTCCTGTAGGAGATGATTTGGCCTTTAACAGGACTCTTCGCATCCTCCTGTCCGCACCTGGGATACCTTTTAAATCATCAAATATTCCTTCCTTATCATACACTACTTTTTCATAGCCCAAGATCGTTTGATATACTGGCAGGGCTTTCTCAATATTTGATACACCAATAATAGCACCTTTGATGCCTCCTGTATCATGATATTTTTCATAGAGCCACTCAGATCCATCTACACATTCAAACAGATTGCCATTTTCATCTCTTACGAAGAAGTGCAATGTGCCATTAGGGCGCTCTGAAATATCAGTTAATATACAAGATGGATTTTTTGCTTTCAGATTTCTAAAGCTGGTTTCAATATCCAAACATTTGATCTTAGCGGCGTAAATCCCAAGATCGCCTAATTGCAAGTCAAATTCAGCTGCTTGGGGAGTCCTTGAAGTAAATTGCCATATTTCTAATCCTCCTCCTCCTTGGATATTAATAGATAATATAGCATGTCTTTTGTGAACTTCTCCTCCAGTATAATTTTTCATGAGTGCTGCTTCAGCAGCTTCTTCAAATACTGGAATATCAAATCCAAAGTTATTACGATACCAATCAAAGGATTTTTTGACATTGGGAACACCAATACCCATTTGTTGGATGCCACTAATTATAGGTAGAGCCACTTATCTTATTTTTAGTAAAATGATATCTCATTTTAATTGAATGCAAAATTGACAAATTCTTGTTTAATTAAAAATTACTCAAGTACTTGTTTGCGACGGTATGTAGTTATGAATCCTCAGCCTTGATATTTTATGCTAGCATCGGGTTTGAGGTGTCAGCATTTAAGTACACCTTATTTACCAATTTATCTTTGACAGCATCGAAGGCATTTAAAGTGTCTTCAATATCAGCAAGGGTATGTGTCGCTGTAGGAATTAATCTCAATAGAATGATACCCTTAGGAATAACAGGGTAAATCACTATCGAGCAAAATATTCTATAATTCTCCCTTAAATCCAAAACCATATTCATGGCTTCCTCTGGTGAGCCTGATAAGTAAACAGGTGTTACACAACTATTGGTGTCACCTATATCAAATCCACGCTCCTTTAATCCATTTTGCAGGGCATTTACATTTTCCCATAATTTGTCTTTATACTTCGTAGAAGCCATGATCATCTCAAGACGCTTAATTGCACCTACCACTACAGGCATCATTAAAGATTTAGCAAAAATCTGGGAACGCATATTATATTTTAAAAATTGGATCACGTCTTTATCACCTGCTAAAAACGCTCCTACGCTCGCCATAGACTTAGCAAATGTGGCAAAATATACATCGATTTCGTCTTGTACTCCTTGAAATTCTCCTGCTCCCATTCCAGTCTCTCCCAACACACCAAAACCATGTGCATCATCCACCATCAATCTAAATTGATATTTAGATTTAAGAGCTACGATTTCTTTAAGAATACCCTGTGTTCCTCTCATACCAAAAACGCCTTCTGAGATCACAAGAATTCCTCCTCCTGTTTCTTCCACCAATCTGGTTGCTCTGACGAGACATTTTTCTAAACTCTCAGCATTGTTATGTTCGAAAGCAAAACGTTTACCCATGTGCAATCTTACACCATCTACAATACAAGCGTGACTGTCTTGATCATATACAATTACATCTCTTCTTGTTACTAGTGCATCAATGGCAGAGAGTATTCCTTGGTATCCAAAATTGACGAGAACAGCAGCTTCCTTTTTTTCAAAGTCTGCTAGCATCTCCTCCAATTTTTCATGAAGCGCAGTATTACCTGACATCATTCTTGAACCCATAGGATAAGCACATCCCCAGTCTTTTGCCGCTTCACCATCAACCTTCCGGACTTCAGGGTCATTACCTAAACCTAAATAATTATTTACACTCCAACAGATGATTTCTTCACCATTGAATTTCATACGGCTCGTCAATTCACCTTCCAGTTTTGGAAACATGTAATAGCCTTCACCAATTTTAGCATATTGACCTAAAGGGCCTTTATCACTGCGTATTCTATCAAATAAGTCCATTGTATTTTACGTATTTGTTTAGCACCTTTTCTAGTCGTTTTTGAATTTTATAACTAGAAGTGTACTGGCTGATGCTTTTGATGAAGCCTTGCTTCTGCATCCAGCTGTTGTTATAAATTTTACTTAAATATTTACTTCCATGATCTGGCAATAGCACCACTACCATGTGTGATTCATCTAATTGATCCTTAATTTGAAATAAGGCTTGGATCACTGCGCCACTAGAATATCCGGCAAAAATGCCTTCTCGTTTTGCCAATTGTCTAGCTCTAAAAGCACTATCTCTATCATTCACCCTGACAAATTGGTCGATGACATCAATGTTCAAATTTCCGGGTACAAATTTCTTTCCCACCGCTTCTAAAAGATAAGGCTGGAGATCTTCTTTGTTAACCGCCTTGGTATCAAAATATCCTTTCAAAACCGAGCCGACAGCATCTACTCCAATAATATTTACTTCTGAATTTTGCTCTTTTAAATATTTGGCTGTTCCGGATAGTGTACCTCCTGTGCCAGCTGCAGCCAAGTAATGTGTAACAGCACCATCAGTCTGATCCCAAATTTCTGGCCCAGTTGAAGCGTAGTGTGCTTCAGCATTGGCAACATTGAAATATTGATTAATATATACAGAGTTGGGTGTCTGATCGTGCAAGGTCTTTGCCTGTGTGTAATAGGAAAGTGGATCCTCAGGTTTAACATTTGAAGGGCAAACAATCACTCGAGCCCCAACTGATTTCAGCGTCGAAATTTTCTCTTTTGAACTCTTGTCAGGAATACACAAAATACAATCATAGCCCATCACAATACATGCTATAGCTAAACTAAATCCAGTATTCCCACTCGTTGATTCTATTACAGTTCCTCCCGGCTTTAACTTGCCAGATTCTTCAGCCATCTTAATTGCCCTAACAGCAATTCGATCTTTTGCTGAAAGTCCTGGGTTGAAATATTCCACCTTAGCGTAGATATTTGTACCTAGTAATGCCGACAAAGTCTTAAGGTGGACCATGGGAGTATTCCCAACAGCTTCAATAATGTTATCGAAAATTTTAGTTTTGGCCACCTGTTGAGTATCATTCATGCGCAAGAATTAAAACGCTAAAAACGGTTTTAAGTATACTAAAGTTCAAATAACGAAGATATTAAATAAACTTGTATATGAAACGACGATTCTGGATATATCACATAAAAAAAGGTCAGATGAAATCCGACCTTTCTTATTTATTTTACTAAAAAATACAGATTAAGTTCCACTGGTTTTGATCACTCTAGCCTCAGATGTACTAGTTGATTTTTTGCCTTTACAACAATCTTTTGCGCAAGCCCCAGCACAACATGCTTTTTTACTAGCTGAACCGTCTGCGTTTTTAATTTCCATAACCTTAGCGGCACTGCTATGTTCTTTTCTCAATTCAGCACCAGATTCAGAAGGAGAGATGTTAACAAACTGACCTAAAGCAGCATCATAGTTCACTTCAGTATAGCTCGTCTTACCACTTACTTCACATTGTTTCTTTTTGTAGTATGATACAGCTCCTGAATAATCACAAACTTTTTTCTCAATGCTTGGATCTGCATCTGCAATATTCGCTACCATTTTGGCAGATACTTCATTTGAAGATTGATCAGCCATAGAAGTAGCATTCTGGACTTTCTTGGTGCAAGTTTTAGAACATTGCGCATTAAGGCTCATGCCTCCTATGAAGCAAAAGAAACCAACTAAAAGAAATAATTTTTTCATTATGATATTTTTTTATTGTTCAAGATTAAAGAATGGTAAAATACAATGTATTTTTCATAATGTAAATACCTGATTTCAAATACTTTGTATTATTTATGATATTTTTAATAAACGTAAGCTGAACTATATTATTTTCCTTAAGGTTCATATTAATATCTTACCTTTAAATGATGAATAAATCAATCGCAATTCTCCTCATTCCAATATTTGTTTTTTGCTCGTGTAAGACTACACAGTATACACCGGCCAATTTTGAAAAAGCCATGATTTCCTTTGGAAGTGGTGGTGGATTTACCGGTGCCGTAGACCAATATTTTCTACTTCAAAATGGTCAATTGTTTTCTAAATCAATGGGCTCAGACTATCAAGAACTTCCATCTCCCGACAAAAATTTTGTTAGCCAACTATTTAAAAATTATGAAATTTTAGGTCTTGCAGATATCAATATTGAACAAACTGGGAATAAGTATCAGTTTATCAATTATAAAAGTGGCCAAAATGAACATAAAATCGTTTGGTTAGCAGGACCTAACTCTAGTACAGATAAACTCGACCTATTTTATCAAAACCTTATGACACTTATTTCTTATGATAAAGAATAAACATAAACACCTCATGCTCTTTTCAATTTGCTTCTTAGCAATTTCGCAAATGAGCTTTGCTCAATTTAAATCGATAGATGGTTCTGAAACTGGAGTTCAGCCTGATATTCCCCAACTACAGTGGAATAGGACTTCAGATGTAAATCCTCCTGCCCAGCAGCCAGTTACATTGGTTCCAATGCCCATCGATAAAATTAACTTGGACAAACTTGTACCTTCTAATATCAAAAAGAATGAACAAGGTGCTATCATCTGGTTTGATGAAAACTATATTAAACTACATGGCTTACACAGAGCTTCAAATAAAGCAGACATTACCCAGCAAATATTCAAAAGCAGTAAATTGAATCCGTCCCAAGACGCACTCGAATTTGTTGAAACGGTAAATGATGAAATTGCTGACTTTGATGTTTATCATCAGTATCATCAAGATGTGCCAGTTTATGGAGCTGAGTTAAGGGTCCACTATAAAGATGAAATAACAAAAGCCATTAATGGAAAACTTTATCCTGAGATTGCATTGGATAAAGCACAAATACAATTGTCCAAAGAAACTGCAATTGCATCTGTAAAACAAGATGTAATAACGCATGGAACATTTCAAGAAATTAAAAATAAAGCACTGATTGCAGGAGATCAAACTCAAGCGTCACTAGTAGTTTTTCACAAAGATGGAAAGTTAGAAAATGCCACTTGGGCATATCAAATCAGTATTTATCTTAACCTGCATGATAGATGGGAATATTTTATTGATGCTACTGATGGCTCCGTAATAGAAAAGTACCCTTTGATTTGTACGCTACATAACCATGATCATGACCATGATGCAAAGCCTAAAAAGGTATCTGTAATGGATGGGGCAGTCACAGCGAATGCTGTTGATTTATATGGCAACACGGTGAATATCAATACTTACGAAGTTGGGACAGATTATTATATGATTGATGCTTCAAGAGCGATGTTTAATTCTTTTGGTTCTTCTATGCCAGATGAGCCACAAGGTGTCATTTGGACAATTGATGCTTTTAATACCTCACCGCAGAGTAATAATTTTCAGTACGACCATGTGTCATCTTCTAATAACAATTGGTCAGGTAAGAATACTGCAGTAAGTGCTCACTACAATGCAGGTATTACTTATGAATATTTTGTTGAAAAATTTGGAAGAAACTCCATCAATGGAGCAGGTGGGAATATTATATCATTGGTGAATGTATCTGATGAAAATGGAAACTCCATGGAGAATGCATTTTGGAATGGGGCAGCAATGTTCTATGGCAATGGAGGCTCTGCTTTCGATCCACTGGCGAAAGCCTTGGATGTAGCAGGACATGAAATGACCCATGGTGTAGTTCAAGCTACAGCAAACCTTCAATACGTTTCTCAGTCAGGAGCACTTAATGAATCCTTTTCAGATATTTTTGGTGCCATGATCGATGGAGGAGATTGGTTGATTGGCGAGGATGTTGTAAATCCTAGTTTTTTCCCTTCAGGAGCACTAAGGTCATTGCAAGATCCAAATCAAGGATTGAATGGTCCACAGGATTTATCTAAAGGTTGGCAGCCAAAGAATATGGATCAATATTTACAATTAGAAAATACAGCTGAAGAAGATTTCGGAGGTGTGCATATTAATAGTGGAATACCAAATTACAGTTTCTATTTATTTGCAGTTGAAGTTGGTGTGGCAAAAGCAGAGCAAATCTATTACAGAGCACTCACGAATTATCTTACGAAGTCTTCTCAATTTATTGATCTGAGATTAGCGGTAATCCAATCTGCAAAAGATTTGCATGGATCAAACTCAAATGAGGCGGCAGAGGCTGCAGTTGTTTTTGATTTTATCAAAATATTTGATGGACAAGGAACAAATACGAATACCACAGTGAATGAAAACCCGGGAACTGAATTTGTGATTTGTACAGACGATAATAATTCAAAGATCTATATCATAGACGCCTTAAATGGGACTTTTTTAAACGACAATGTACAAGGGCAACCTATTTCAAAAATCTCAGTAACGGATGATGGTCAGTATGCATACTTTGTAGATGCAGACAAAACGATAAAAGAAATTACAATTGATTATAACACCGGATCAGTAGATGTTGGTTTCCTTTCAGACAGCCCAATATGGAGAAACATTGCTGTTTCAAAAGATGGGTTCAGATTTGCTGCTCTCACAGATGAACTAGAGCCAGTAATTAATGTTTTTGATTTTTCTACAGGTACACAATTATCTCAAGCTTTCGACTTATATAATCCTACTTACACGCAAGGCGTGTCTACAGGAGATGTTGATTTTTCTGATGCAATGGAGTTTGACATCACAGGACAGTTGCTTATGTATGATGCAAAAAACACCATAGAACAAGTTCTTTCAGAAGGTATCGAGTACTGGGATATTGGCTTTATGGAAGTATGGAATTCTAATCAAGAACAATTCGCAGAAGGTAAAATTGAGAAATTATTTAATGGGCTTCCAGAAGGAACCAGTATCGGAAATCCAACCTTTTCTAAAAACTCTCCTAACATCGTAGCCTTCGATCTTCTGGATGGTTCAACAGGGGATTACTACATATTAGGAGCCAATATTGAAACGGGTGAGAATGATGTTATTTATCAAAATAATACCATTGGATACCCAAGTTATACCATTGATGATGAATTGGTCATCTTCGATACTTATGGTGGAAATTTTGGAGATAAATATCTAAGCTTAAGGGCTGTTGATGATACGAAAATAACAGGCATCGGTGATGTCATTGACTATTTTGAAAATGGTAAATGGGGAACCATCTATGGCAATGGGAATAGGGATCTTACAACTGATACAGATGACCTAGCCTCAGCGCTAAGTGTGGTAGTATTCCCAAATCCTAGTTACGGAAATGTACAAATTAGCTTTTCTACTGAAAGTAATGATGACTTTTATTTTACGGTTTACAATACAGTTGGTCAAAAAGTTTATGAAGAAAAGCAGACTTTGCCCTCTGGGTTTAATTTGGTGCAACTCAATATTTCAGATTTGAAAGCTGGTCAATATGCATTAAAGATTCATTCAGATACGAAGTCACACACAGAAATCATTTCATTAATGAATCCCTAATCATCGATTGAAGTTTTTAATTATTAGGCTTAGCTCAATTGGTGACATTGTATTGACAAGCCCCATTGTCAGGTGTCTTAAAAAACAAACCGACGCACAAGTAGATTTCATCTGTAAAGATGCCTTTACTTCTTTGAAGCAAAACAATCCATTTGTGCATCGGGTATGGTCATATGAGGCTGCCCTAGAAAATGATTTCAAAAAGCTTCAAAAAGAAAAGTATACTGCAGTAATTGATCTTCATAAGAATTACCGCTCGTCAGAAATTATTAGAAAACTAGGTGTTCTCTCCAACTCATTCAATAAGATCAATCTCCGTAAATGGATGATGACACAATTTAAGATTGATCGCCTTCCTGATGTGCATATTGTAGATCGAATGATGGCATCGGTTGCTTATTTGAAAGTGCAAAATGATGATGAAGGCTTAGATTTTTTTATTGATCAGAAAAATCAAATTGACTTAAGTGCGTTTAATCTGTCTCCCAGATTTGTGGTCCTCGTATTAGGAGCTGCACATTTCACTAAAAGAATTCCTTTGACATTAATGGATGAACTCATAAGCAATATAAATCATCCAGTCGTGTTAATTGGTGGTCCTTCAGAAAAAGAAGTCGCCCAAAAGTTAAAGAGTGCACATCCTCATATAATAAATCAAGTTGGAGCATTAAATCTCCAGCAATCAGCATCTATAATACAACAGTCAGCTCTAGTGATTACTCCAGATACCGGTATGATGCATATCGCCGCAGCTTTAAAAAGGCCCATTATTTCTGTATGGGGCAACACCATTCCTGCCTTCGGAATGGCTCCTTATTTCGGTAAACATGAAATCTCGGAACAAATCGTCCAAACTAATGGTTTATCATGCAGGCCTTGTTCAAAGATTGGATATGACCAATGTCCAAAGGGACATTTTAAATGTATGAAAGATATTCCTGTACAAGATATCATTGATGGAATGGATCATATTTTAAAAAAAGATAGCTTATCGTAGTTTTTTGCTATTTTATAGAATTAATTTTTAGAACACTATAAATACTTGTAACATTGAATCAATCAAAACCACAATTAAATATGGATCAGACGAAGATCATAAGATTTGCTTTATTAGGTTTTTTAGCATTATTAATATTTACCGTTTTCAGTAGATCAACATTCGTAACAATTGGACCTGGACAAAAAGGTGTAAAGTTTAAAAGATTTGGGGGAGGACTAGAGATGGATAATACCTATGATGAAGGTTTTAAGGTCATCGCACCTTGGAATACCATGTATATCTATGACGTCAGAGTTCAAGAAGCTTTCGAAAAAATGGAAGTTTTATCCAAGAATGGATTAACAATTTCTGTAGAGTTGAGTTTCCTATACCACCCTGTAAAAGATAAAGTGGGTTACCTTCATGGCGAAGTAGGCACCAACTATTTGGAACGGATTCTTAGACCAGAAATTAGATCAGCAACCAGAGAAGTAATCGGAAAATATCTACCAGAAGAATTGTATTCAACGCAAAGAGAAGCAATACAAGATGAGATAGAAAAAAGAACGAGAGAATCTGTTGGTAAGAGATATGTCAACTTAAATAAAGTCTTAATTAGAGAAGTCCAATTACCAGAAACTTTGAAGCAAGCGATTGAGCAAAAATTGGAAGAGGAGCAGCTAGCTTTCCAGTTTGATTTTAAATTGGACAGAGAAAGAAAAGAAGCGGAAAGGAAGATTATTGAAGCAGAAGCAAAAGCAACAGCCAATAAGATTCTTAATGCAAGTTTAACAGATAAGGTACTTCAAGATAAAGGGATTGAGGCTACCTTAGAATTAGCTAACTCACCAAACTCAAAAGTGATTATTGTAGGTGGTGGGGATCAAGGTCTTCCGCTTATCTTAAATAACTAATAAAAGCAAAATTTTTTCATAGCCTCGCAAGATTATTGCGGGGCTTTTTTTATGCTCAATTCAAAGCTGGAAAATAAGACAACCAAGCTAACTCCTACAGGAATCATCATTAAATAGTAATAAGGTACTTGAAGAAACGCATAGAAAAATGCTAAGTAGATTTTTAGGGACCCAAGTGCAAAATAGCGCAAATCCCAACTATGTCTTTTGATCCAAAATATACCGGTCATGATTAGTACCACCCCACAGGAAACTATTAGATGAAGATTTTGCATGAAGTGCAATTTTTCTTCTGGAGTCCCATCAGTAAAAGCATATACCCAAGCAGCAAAGCCTGTTCCATTAAAAAGTGTTCCTTGGTTTACGTTTCCACCAGTCCAGCGTTGTCCACGCCATTCCCCCAATGCGGCATTTCGATATGTGTCCATAGCCTTACTAAACATTTGAGGATCTTGCGAAATGAATGGAATAATATAGCATAAAACAATACCAGCCAAGACCATACATCCGCAAGTGAAGGCAGGTTTAAAACCCTTCTTAATCATTAATACAAAAAAGAATAAGGGCGTCCATAAAACCAAAGAATACCTTGAAAGCAAACACAATAATAAGCCTGCAGCAATCCATAAAATATTCCTTGAAAGTACCGCAAAGCAAAACAGCATGTAATATCCCGCCATCAAATATTCAAAGGTGACCCCAAAGTGCATGGGCTCAAATTTGTAACAATAGAAAATGGGTAAAAATGGAAGTAGTGCAACCACAATTTTTATGTAATCTCCCATCGAAGACTTAAATACTTTCCATTGAAATATTACGGTGCAAATAGTATACATCCACAACGGAAGATGCCGCAAATCCATATTTAGATAATCGGGTAATAAAAATGGAAACCACTTTAATGGAAAGTAAGTAGGGAAGAGTGGATAACCCCAATCATAGATCCATTGATATGGAAATTCTCCAGCTTTAAAACGATCTATAAAAATGACTACGGTCGGAAGGACATCGGAATAACTCAATGAATATCCTTCGAATGGATATTTTGGAAACAATTGAGGTACATAAAAATATACCAATCCAAATCCAATTAAACTCATCGGAAGGATCAGCCATCTGGCACTCTTCGATTTGTGATGGACTGGTTTTTTGTATTGATAAGATAAAATGAGTAAGCTAGCTCCAATGAATATTCCAGTCGCTAAGGCTAAAATAGGACTGAGGTATGGGCCACTGATATTTTGCAATTTTGTAAAAATGGCAACTTCTAGCCATAGCGCTAAAAGCAGAAATATCCTAATCCAAATGATTTCTTTGGGTACTTTATTTTTTACGATTTCTTCCAAACTTAAATATAGGCTTTTATCAACTTAAGCGTCTGCGGTCCAAAAGTATAAATTGTGTTCTTCCAGCTCAAAGCCTTCTCTTTTGTATAAGAAATTACCGCGATCATTATTTCTTTCTGTTTCTAACATAATACCCACATAGCCCGATGTTTTGCAATATTCTTTAGATCGATTAAGCAACAAAGTACCTAAGCCCTTATCTCTGTGATCTTTGCTAATAAAAAGATCATTCAGTAACCAGACTCTTTTCATTCGCACAGAAGAAAATATAGGGTATAACTGCACAAAACCCATGTAGTTGTTTTGTGCATCTTCAATGATAAATACCACTGATTCTTTTTGCTTCATTCGCTCTGATAGAAAAGCACGTCCACTGATTTTGTCAGTCTTGGCTCCATACCAAACTCTGTATTGATCAAATAATTCTGTAAGGCCTTCTATATGAGCCTCTGTAGCTTGGAAGATTTTCATCGGGGTAAAAATACATTTAAATACGAGGGAATCTTACTTTCTCAGAAAACTAATCAAGGATAGATACTGATTTTATAACACTCTTTACGGTGTAAGCTTGAAAGTCAGGATTGAAAAAATCTTGATCTTTGAATCTAACAGAAATGGATTTTCCAATTAAAAAATCTTGCTTATCTAATAAGAATTCGGAGCCTTCAAAATAATCCGCCCACAGAAATTTCTTTTCGTTACCTAGAAAGTCTTCCACGATCATGTAATAGAAATAATCCTTTTCAAAGCCCATCAGCTTTCCAACAAAGTTTACGTAGTCGGTGTCTTCATAGTCAACTTCCGGGCTTGAGCTTGGAAATATTTCAGCTAGTTCTTCTTCAAAATCTTGGGGGTTGGTTATTACTGTATCAGGTAAGTTAAGTTGAATAAAATCATCTTCTTTTACTTCTTCTTCTGGAGCTACTTCCTCTAGTGCTTGCTGATCGTTAATCGCATTGTAAGTAAGAAAAAATTCTTTAGCCGCCTCACAAGTTTCAAGTAGATCTACCGCTACTAATTCGCCAAACTCCTGCATATCTTGTGGGTTGTAAATGTCATAACCCAATTCGTCTGCAATTCTTTTTTTGTATTTATTGGAGAGGTCACCAAATAATTTTGGAAGTACCGTTTCTGTGTCAATCGAGGAGATATCTTCCAGATCAATTTTTTGAAAAAACTTGCAAGCTTCCTTAGTTACCTTTTTGACAGCCGATTGTCCGTAACTAAAAATGCTTATGGACATCAAAAGCGAAATCCATAAGCATTTTATCATTAAAATATTTCTTTTCATTAACGAGCGATAATCATTTTTCCTGTAGCCTTTTGTCCTTGCTTACTTACCATTTCATAAAAATACATTCCAGCTTCAAAATCTGAATTGTATACTTTCATCATAAAATTCGAAGGAATGTCAGCGGTCTTCACAAAGCTTCCTTTAGCGTCATAAAAATGAATTTTACCCAAACTAAAACCATTTGGGATTTCTATCATAGATTCATTTACGACAGGATTTGGTACAGGGTCATTTCTTAAGACTTTTATTTCTTTAGGATCTTCTGTGCTAGTTAGGCCATCAATCGAAGTTGTATACATTACACCCATCAACATCATCTCATCATCTGATGTTGGTCCCCAGCCCACATTAAATGGACCATTATTTACATAACTCGCGCGCATAAAATATCCTTCACTTAAAGGCACCTTCAAAAATGGATCCCATTCTTTTACTGGAGGATGCTGATAATCATAGAATGGAGAAGGACAATCGGGTTCCCCATTTGGACAAGAAGACTCATAAATGTGTTCACCGGGAGTCCCATCTGAGTTTCTTAGGAAGATATCAAAGTCTCTTCCCAATTTATGCGTATGACTTGACATATTCCAAATGTACCAATCCTGATCAAAAGGCAATGAAAACTGTGATTCAAAAACATGCTCCTCACCATCATTAGGAATGAAGATTCCTAAATTAGGAATCAAAGCATTCTTCATCTCTTGTGCAGCTGTGCCACTCGGTTGTGTGTAAACATTCAAATATACCTCAGCAGCATATGGAAGGCTTTGAGAGTAATTGATATAATGTGAGTTAAACTGTAAGATCTCATCGTCTTTCCAAAAGAAAGCTGTTCCCTCAGGAAGTTCTATATTCTGGGCCTCTTGTACTGTAGCCACCAGTCTTATACCTGTCGTATGATTTTGATCTGGAATAATACCATCTGGATCTTGTGCAGCAGCCGCAGCATCATCATATGCGTATAACAGGAAGTGATGAGAATAATTTGACATGATCACATCGATACGTGTTACTTCTTGATCAGCTGGTAATTCTAATTCGTATTTTTGGAAATACTCAAGTTCTCCACCTGGCTCAAGGAAAAAAGGACCCATTTTCATTTGAAATCCTTCAGCTGCACTCGGTGGGTCTGGAGCACCATCAGGGAATGCTTCAAGGCCTCCATCATTGTAGTAACTTTCAATAAGCGCTTTATCGACTGTCTCACCTGTTTCTCTTGCACCAAATAAAATCCATTGGCGAATCATTTCTTTTTCAATATCAGTTAAAGGGTCACCAGGATATGCAGGCATATGATGTCCTGTATCATAATCAAGCGGTGCAGAAGCCTCGAAATTTTCTGTGTTAATTTTCTTAAACAAGTAACTTTTGTCAAGACGACCAGGATAGATAAGTTTATCACCTAGTTCTTTCGCTACAGAATTATTTGGCTCACCCCAAACCAATCTGTCATATAATTCATCATTTGAAACTGACATGTCAAGATTACCTGCAGGAAATCCTCCAGAATGACATGACGCACATTTTGTATCGAATATTGCGCGTACTTCTAAAGCAGTGCTTTGTCCAAAAACAAAATGCCCGATTGAAGAAAATAAAACGACTAATAGAAATTTATTCATTCCCGAATAATTTATGAAATTAAAAAAAGCTTGGGATCACTCATTCAACAAACAAATATAGCCCCTAAATCGCAGCCAATTAAATATAAATAGTTAAAAATCTGCTAATTATGCTACCAATGCAGTTTGGATATTGTCTGCAGTTACAGCCATATGGCTAGAATGATACCGAACTTCGCCGTCCTTTATAATGAGAATTTGAGGGGATTGATGGATCACATTAAATCTTGAGGCGATCTCATTTGAAATAGGGCGAAAATTGATTAGATCTAAGTAATAAATATCCAAAGCTTCATCAGACAAATTCCATTGGGATTCAAGTGTATGTTTCACATGAGCAGATATTCCACAACTTACACTGTGTTTAAAAATTGCAACGGTTTTGTTGTGAGAATCCTTGACCAATTGGTCTAGGGTATCCATAGTTTCTAAGATCTTCCAATTCATTTTTTTCGCTTTAC
>CALGNN010000024.1 GCA_937961455.1 uncultured Saprospiraceae bacterium | reverse complement strand
GTTTCAACATTTTTAATTATAGAAATTTTTACAATGGTGGAGGTGTTGCTTTAGCAGATTTTAATAATGATGATCTTTTGGATGTCTTTATGACGGCTAATATGGGTGCCAATAAATTATACCTCAATAAAGGAAAATTCACATTCGAAGATCAAAGTAAAAAAGCTGGAATTACTTTAGAAAATAAATGGAGCACAGGAGTTGTCGTAGTAGATATCAATGCCGATGGCTGGAATGATATTTATGTTTGCAATGCAGGTTTTAGTAAAGGGAGTAATCAGAAAAATGCATTATTCATCAACCAACAAAATGGCACTTTCATAGATCAGGCTGAAGCATATAATCTTGCGGACAACGGGTATACGACCCATGCCGCGTTTTTTGATTATGATAAAGATGGAGATTTAGATGTATATATTTTAAATAACAGTTTCATACCCGTCAACACCCTTAACTATTCAAATAAGAGAAATCTTCGCGCCGAAGATTGGCAGGTGAAAGATTTTCTAAAGGGAGGTGGAGATAAATTGATGAAAAATGAAAATGGTCGTTTTGTGGATGTAAGCGAGGAAGCTGGAATTTATGGAAGTCTCATTGGTTTTGGGCTAGGTGTAAGTGTAGGTGATATGAATGGAGACCTATGGGATGATATTTATATTTCAAATGATTTTTTCGAGAAAGACTATTTATACCTGAATAATCAAGATGGCACTTTTACAGAAAGTTTAGAGAAAAATATTCAACACATTTCTCATTCTTCTATGGGTGCAGACATTTCTGATATTAACAATGATGGCCATCAAGATTTATTTGTTACGGATATGCTCCCTAGCGATGACTATCGATTGAAGACGACCTCAACATTCGATAACATCAACCAAAGAAATCTAAAAATAAAACAAGGCTTCTATAATCAATTTATGCATAATACCCTGCAATTAAATCAAGGGGATGGTACATTTAGTGAGATCGCTTTTTATAGTGGAGTGGGAGCTTCAGACTGGAGTTGGGGTGCATTGATGTTTGATGCAGACAATGATGCACAAGTTGATTTATTTGTTTGTAATGGCATTTATCATGATGTCATTGATCAAGACTTCATCGATTTTTTTGCCAATGAGATCATTCAAAAAATGGTCTTATCAGGAAATAAAGACGCTGTTGATTCCATCATAAATAGGATGCCTTCTGTCGCTATAAAAAATCAATTTTATCAAAATGTTGATGGAATGAAATTTCAAGAAGTAGGAGATTCAATGGGCTTTTCTGAAAAAACTTATTCCAATGGAGCTGCTTATGGTGATTTAGATAATGATGGAGACTTGGATCTTGTGATCAATAATGTAAATCAAAAAGCATTGATATATGAGAATACCATTGGAGGAACTTTTATTGGTTTTGAGTTAGTATTTGAAAATGAAAATTTACAAGCCATTGGAGCCAAAATAAATCTCCACGCAAATGATAAAATCTATTCTAGACAAATTCAAAAATCAAAAGGCTTTCAATCCTGTGTAGATCATCGAATTTCATTTGGTCTAAATACTATAAAAAAAATTGACTCCATACTCGTGTATTGGCCCAATGGCAGCTTCACCAAATTAGAAGATTACACTAAAAATCAATACAACACCATTCAGTTTAATAAAGAAAATACAAATCCATTCACGCTCAGAGAGAATAAAGAGCCTACCATGTTTTCCAAAAACGATGAGACCTTTTACCAACATATAGAAGATGATCATACGGATTTTTATTATGAGAGAAACATTCCTTATCAATTATCAAAAGAAGGTCCTTGCATGGCAATGGGCGATGTAAATGGTGATTCGATAATGGATCTTTTTATAGGAGCTGCAGCAGGAAGTCCTGCAAATTTATTCTATGGCAGCTCAAATGGATATAAAAAAGTACAAACCTCGTTTTGGGAAAAATTTAAAGCCTTTGAAGATACTGCGGCATCCTTTCTTGATGTAGATCATGATGGAGATTTAGACCTTATTGTTTGCTCTGGTGGCAACAATCCTACATATACTAAGAGGGCGTATATGGATCGAGTTTATTTAAATAATAATGGTTTGTTTGAGTTAAATTTTAATGCCTTTCCGTCTAACAGCAATAACAGTTCGACCATCCAAAGTTATGACTTTGATGGAGATGGAGACTTGGATGTTTTTTTGGGTAGGCGTTCTGTCCCTGGAGCATATGGCTTAAGTCCCGGCAGCCATTTGTATGCAAATAATGGCAAAGGACAATTCATAGATGTCACGCAGCAATTAATTCCCGAACTTGCTTTAGCAGGTATGGTCACCGATGCAAAGTGGATCGACCTAATAGGTGATGATAATAAAGAACTTCTAATTGTGGGAGAATGGATGGCGCCGAAATTACTTTCTTTTGATGGTGTAAAATTTAATATTATAGAATCAGACTTATCTAGTATTTCTGGATGGTGGCAATCTGTTGAATCTGCTGATCTGGATAATGATGGTGATCAAGATTTAATCATTGGAAATATAGGAGAGAATACTTACTTAAAAGCCAGTCAAGATGATCCGCTTTTTCTATGGGTCAATGACTTCGATGCTAATGGAGGGATTGATAAAATTATTACAAAAAGAAAGGATGGAAAAGATTCACCAGTATTTGTAAAACGTGACATGGTCGATCAATTGCCTTCTCTAAAAAAGGAAAACTTCTTGCATAGAGATTTTGCTAAAAATTCCATTCAGGATTTATTTGAACCAGCTGTTTTAAAAAACTCAATCGTAAAAAAAGCCAATCATTTTTCTTCAGTCATTGCCATTAATCATGGCGCGGGTCAATTCGAAATAAAGAATCTTCCTCCTGAAGTTCAGCTGTCTTGTGTAAATGCAATCGTTGTAGAAGATCTCAATAATGATAGCTTTGATGATTTAGTTATTGGAGGCAACAACACCTATTTGCTTCCTCAGTTTTCTATGATCGATGCATGCCGAGGCAAAGTATTATTAAATGAAGCAGGAAAAGGATTTAAGGTTTTAACTTCTGATCAATCAGGATTGAATATAGAAGGAACTTTAAGAGCTATGGAAATTATTAAAACTGATAAAGCAGTCCAACTCATTGCTTTGGCAAATGATAAAGAAGCTCAAGTTTATACATTGCAAAAATAGCAAGAACAACCCCGGGTGTTCTAGTCATGTTTTACAAGAGAAAATGATCAACATTTATTAAAATGAAAATACTTCTATGCCCTGACAAATTTAAAGGATCACTCTCCTCAGAAAAAGTTTGCCTAGCACTTGAAAAGGGCCTTAAGCAGCAAAATAAAAACTTTGAAATCATCAAACATCCCATGGCAGATGGTGGTGATGGCTCTATCGCTATTTTAAAAAAACAACTCCATCTCAAACAAATAAAAGTGGCTACCCTTGATCCACTCAATAGAAATATTATTGCTGAATATTACTATAAAGATCACACAGCTTATATTGAGTTGGCCAGCGCAAGTGGACTGAGCCTTCTCCATGACCAAGAGAAAAGTCCTATGATAAGTTCTACAAAAGGAACGGGTCTCATGATTAAAGACGCCATTGAAAAAGGCTTCCACACGATCTACTTATTCATAGGAGGCAGCGCTACCAACGACGCAGGAATGGGGATTGCTCATGCGCTGGGTTTTGTCTTCATTGATGAGAACGGAAATCCGTTGGATCCTGTTGGAAAAAATCTCATCAAAATCAGCAAGATCAAAAATAACAGTGCAATTGATTTTCAAAAGCTCAATATCGTGGTGCTTTGTGATGTAAACAATCCCATGCATGGACCCAATGGTGCGGCACACCGTTTTGCCGCTCAAAAAGGAGCCAGTGATGAAGAGATTCTAAAATTGGATGAAGGATTAAGACATTTTGAAACAATAGTTAAAAGCCAATTCAATAAGAACCTAGCTCACATCCCTGGCATAGGTGCTGCTGGGGCTGTAGGTGCATCATTGGTAAGCTTGCTACAGGCACAGTTACAAAATGGTTTTCAAATGATTGCCAATATTACAGGCTTAAAAGAAGCCATCAAAAGTGTTGACTTAGTAATCACTGGCGAAGGCAAATTAGATCAAAGTTCATTCCAAGGAAAACTTGTAGGGAAGGTACATGAACTGTGTAAGGAACTCGGCAAAAATTGTGGGGTGGTGGCAGGTATGATTGACACAACACAAGAAAATAATTCCAAATTTATTTTTCAGAAGTCCATAGATGATCTGGCAAATGATTTAGAGGATGCCATGAAATCAGCTGAAAAATACTTGTTAGAAATAGCTCAAACTTTGGAGATCCCAAAGTGAATTTTTAAAAAGTGCTTATCTAAATACTGTCACATCTCCAGTAAACCAAGATTTTTCACCATCAATAAATTCTATTTCAGCTCTCCATTGATACACGCCCATAGGTGCGTCTTGTGCGTTATTAATTGTCCCATCCCAACCACTTTGGGCATCATTTAAAAGAGATGATGTATTGGAGTATATAAGCCCTCCCCATCTATCAATAATTTGAAATTGATGTACCATTCCAAAATCTGGACTTGATAAATAAAAGTAGTCGTTAATGCCATCACGGTTCGGACTAAAAATATTTGCACCATAGATCCTGCGACTTTGATCTACTGTAATGTTTACTTGCAATGAATCTGCACATTGATCATTCCACACTAACAATTGATAAACCGCATCTGACAATGGGATAAAATCATGCGTCAAGCAAGAAGGACAACTTAGTTCTTCTCCTTGCAGTGTCATCCAGCTAAAGTCAAATTCCAAAGATTCATTATCCACTATGGGATACAATGCAAGTTCTTCTCCTTGATGAATTTCAAAATTATTTTCCATTAAGATTTCAATCTGATTGGCTGATTGCACATCAAAAAATAATGTTTTATAATCACAACCATTATTGACTTGGACCTCATATCTTCCTACTTCATCTACTACCCGGAGTTCGTCTGTACTTCCATTATCCCAAACGGGATCATATCCAAAATCTCTTACATCTAAAACAACAATTCCATCATCACAAATGAAGTGCTCATGAATGACACTATCTTGTGCCAAGCCTCTAATGGTCAAATAGCTACTATCAAAAGCTGGGCTTCTTGGATCATCAGAAAGCCTGAATGGGCCAAGTGGCACAGGGAAGCCACTTAATACAGATCTGGAATATATTACTCCAGCATCAGCTTCCAATAGTTCAACTTCAACTATTATCTGATGCTCACCAACGGGCAGATCCATTCCTATGATGTTGATAATATTTTCTTCAATGTCATCCACCAGTTCGCCTCCCAAAAGGCTTCCTTGTGTACCTAATACACGGAAGTAGTTTGGAAGCGTGTCGCTAATACTGACATCACTTCTTGTAAGACCACTATCATTAATAATATCAAATTTAATGAGCAATTCATTGCAAGGAAAAATTGTATCAGGTTCAAAACTGTAATACATAGAAATCGTATAAGGACAACTTGCAAAAGTTATATCATAATTGACTTCAAAATCTATACATTCATTTTCTGATCTTGCATAGTAAGTCCCCGGCCCACTAATTTCAAATACAGGATCATCCGTCCCATCATGCCAGACTAAATTATTACCAAACTCACTATAGTCAGCATAAAAGCTCTGACCTAAGCAAATAAATCTTTCCACTGATAATGAATCCTCAGCGGGTCTAATTATTTCGATGTTTGTTGGGGCTCTATACTTCGAAGACAAGGGATCGTCTGACCATTTTTCTATTCCCCATTCCGGATCTATGCCTAAAATTCGTCCCTGCACTTCCACTTCATTTGCTGGTACATCCCCTACCCTGAGTAAAAAAGACAAGCTATCTAATTGTTCCGGCAAGGTGAAATTTTCAAGTTGAATGGTATTGCTTGTCACATCATATTCAACATTCGCATTAAATGGATTTCTCAATGTTTCTATTAAAGTGAAGGCTGCGGGCAATTTTAATTCGTACGAAATACCGGATTGTATCGCACCTGTTTGATTCGAAATGGGATAATGAAACACAAGTTCCGTACAAGGAAAAATTAACTGCTCTTGAATATTTTGCCTTAACTCTATGGTGTAAGGCAGACTTACCAGATCATTAATAAAAAGCTGAGGACCTGTGGTATTTAAATTTGCTATACCGCTAGATTTATTAATCGAAAATAATGCACTTGCAATCCCATATGCGGTACTTCCAAATCCCTTTAGCTCATTAAAAGAATTAAAGAACACTCCTTGGATGTCATTGTCAAAACCTAGTGGTTCATAAAATTCAAAATTTGTGAACCCTGGGTTTGTAGTACATATAGAAGATCTATTTACGTCAAAACCATAGAGCATATTTGTCACAGGATCAAATGCGAGATCAGAAATTCTCAAATCATAATTTTCAACATCAAAGCTTTCAATACTTAGATCATTCAAATTAATTTTGAAAAATTTTTGATCATACTCGCTATTAGCTCCTACTATCAACATAAAATTGCCGCTTCTTTCAATGGCTCCTGAATTATAGTAGAGATCCGTTGGAAGGTCCAAATCACCAACTAGAAAACGAGCACCATTAGCGTCGATTTGAATCAGCTTCTGTGTGGTATTATCAATTGCATAAATCAATCGATCTTGGTATCGATAAGCTAAAGCGCTGATATCGGCGCCCAGGCCTTGAGCAATATCTGTCACGAGAATACTCCCATTGGAATTACTTATTTCTAATTGAATAAAATCACCAGTCGCTGATTCTATAGCAAACAACTGCCCATCTGTAATGAAGGGCGTTTGAGCTTGAGGTAACGCTGCAAACGAAATGAAAAATATTACGATAAGGTATTTCAAATATTTGGCTTGGTTATTTTATTCAATTTAGAAGATACATGAAATCAGGCTTATTATCAAAAGGAAGGAGATTTGCTAAAGACTATAATATCAAATGAAGATGCATAGGAATTTATTAAAATAAAGAAACTAGCATTATCCAAAATGAAAACGTATTTTTAAAAAGGATGAGTTTATAATTTAGCCTTTAAAATTTCATTATGCCTAGAACAAATTCCATTTCAATCTTCATATGCTTGTTAATCACAACTTGCTTCTTGGCATGTGGGCTAAGTCAAAATACCAGCAAAACTCAAGAAGAGAAAACCATTAATCCTCACAATCTGGACTTGACACAGTTGCTACAAAAACAACCTGGTGTATACGTCAGAGGTACAGGCTATACTGCCAGTATTTCCATAAGAGGTGTTAACTCTTTAACACTGAGCAATGAGCCTTTATTTATTTTAAATGGACAACCCATACATAGTTATAGCTCTCTTTTCGACATGGTCGATCGAAGTAATATTACCAGTATCAAAGTTTTAAAGAATGGTGGAGATACTTCCATCTATGGAGTGCGTGGATCAAACGGTGTTATTGTTATTAAAACAAGATAGTTGTTAGCTGTTTTCCATTTCAAAATCTCGCTCCAATAATCCTCTAGTAAGATAAATGGCTATTCCAGTAAGAACACTGATGATCATACAGCCAATAAAAAATGATTCGAAGCTAACAATATCCAATAAGGGCACTCCAATGCCAGGTGCGAGAATAAAGCAAATCGAAAATACCACAGAAATAGCACCATTGTAAGTACCAATATTTTTTTCTCCCGCTCTTTTAATACCTACTGCATTGATGAATGGAAAATTGATTACTTCCCCGACCACTAAAAAGATATTGTAGATGGTAAATATGATCCAAAAACTTACAGGAATCAAAAGACTGCCAAAGGCAATGCCAATTAATACAGCTCCCAAGGCAATTGGTAGAAAAAGATTTTTACGCTTTTCAAGATAAAAGACCAGTGGCATTTCAAGAGCGCAAACCATTAAACCATTTATAATAAAAAAATAGCCAACATACTTTTCTGATAAGCCTAAATATTCTTCAAAAAATAATGGCACCGTAAAAAGAATTTGAAAGAAGACAGTAAGATTAATTAGGTTTAAAATCATGAAGAGCATGAACTTAAAATCTACATATGGTGCCCAAAAGTCTCCTTGACTTTTTTCTTCTTCTTCATATTGTTTTCTTGTCTTTCCGAGGAAACGATAAAACATGAAAACACTCGCCGCGATACAAGTCACACCATCCATAAAGAATATCCATTCATAGCCTGCATATTCAATCAATAAACCTCCTACAGCTGGACCCACAGCGATTCCCAAATTAATGGCTAAGCGTATGAGTGAAATACCTCTAGTGGTATTATCCTTCTCACTAAATCTTGCTACAGCCGTATAAAAGGAAGGTCGCACAGAATCACCTACAGTGCTCGTCAACCATATCCAAAAACAGAGCAGATAAAAATGACTGATGTATGCCATAGCAATAAAGGCCAATCCAGTAAGGAATAAACCGATTGTAATGATCTTTAAATCATCATATCTATTACTCAAATATCCACCAATCAATGAACCTGTGAGAGAACCAATGCCAAAAAACATCACAGCAATACCAGCTTGAGTATAGGACCAGTCTAACTCCTTCGTAAGATACAAGGTCATGAAAGGTGTGACCATAAGACCGGCGCGATTGATCAACTGGACCAAGGCAAGATACCAGACTTCTGGTTTCAATCCTTTAAAGGAATCGATAATGGACTCCTGGATTATTTTTTCGATTGTTGATGCCAATGGTCAATGGGTTTTCTAAAGCGCTTTTAAAGTTTTAAATTGCCCCTTCAAAGCAAATCAATATTTTATACAATTATGCATAAACTCGCAGCTCTTATTTTATTTTCCTTGAGCCTTTTATTAACTATCTCTTGTAAAGAGGAAATTCAAGAAAAACAAACTCAAATGACAACAACTCAAGACAATGCTAAAGAACTGGAAAGTTTAGGCATTGAGACAGAAACGTCAACAAGCTTAAAAGAGTTGCCTGTAGGATCAACAGCTCCCTTATTTGAGTCCAAAGATTTAAACGGAAATACTATATCACTTAAAAATGAACTCGCAAAGGGTCCTGTAATTCTGGTCTTTTATAGAGGTCACTGGTGTGGGTATTGTACAAAGTATTTATCAGAGTTACAATCTCATGCAAGCGATCTAGCTGAGAAGGGAGTGTCCATTATTGCAGTTTCTCCTGAAACCAAAACTTATAACACCACTACAGCAAGTGAACATGATTTAACCATTCCCATTTTGTCTGATAGCGATCATAGTATCATGAAAGACTATGGAGTGGCCTTTAATGTCAATCAAATGTATCAAGATAAAATTGTGAAGTTTAAAGAAGCAAATCTCACAGACTTCTCTGATCAAGAGGACGCCGTTTTACCAATTCCTGCTACCTTTGTGATTGCTCAAGATCAAAAAATACAATATGTACATTATGATCCTAATTATAGAGAGCGGGCCCCTTTAGAAGAAATATTTAAACATTTGTAGATTTTGGTAAAGAAGATTTTCACCCTATTCATTTTAATAATATTGGTTCAATCATGTGGACCTAGTGAACCTTATGTAAATAGCAAGACTGCTGATGCAAAATTTTTGCACAAAGCGATGCATGCTTATACGGATAGAATCGTTCACGATATTTTTTCTCCTCCAGTCGCAAGTAGAAATTATGTATATCCCAGTATTGCAGCCTACGAAATCATGCGACATTCAGATGCCAACTTTAAATCTTTCGCAGGTCAATTAAACGATTTAGGAGCCTTTCCAAAACCAGATGAAACAATTGAATATGACTTTCACTTAGCTGCTGTTATGGCTTTTATACAGACAGCAAAAAATTTCATATTCACTGAAAATGTTTTGACAAAAAAAGGAGATGAAATTCTCCAAGAAATGATCGATACAGGCATTCCTAAAAAAGTGGTTCAAAACTCAAAAGACTATGCAGCTCAAGTAGCTAAGCATATTCTCGCCTATGCAGACAAAGATAATTATAAGCAATCCAGGACCTTTCCAAGATTTTCTGTTAAAAACATTGATGGAAGGTGGCAACCGACTCCACCAGGATACATGGATGGAATAGAACCTCATTGGTCAAAGATCAGACCCTTTGTTTTAGATTCTGCGAATCAGTTCACACCTCCTCCCCCTACTCCCTATTCCATTGATAAGAATAGCACTTTTTATAAAGAGTTAATGGAGGTATATGAGGTTGTCAAAAATGCCTCTGAAGAAGAAAAAAGTGTAGCAAAATTTTGGGATTGCAATCCCTATGTATCACACTTGAAAGGTCATGCGATGTATGCCACAAAGAAAATTACTCCTGGAGGACACTGGATAGGAATCACTGAAATAGCATGTAAAAAAGCTGAAGCTAGTTTTCTAAAAACTTGTGAAGCATATGCCATGGTTTCTATTGCGCTGGCTGATGCATTTATCTCTTGTTGGGATGAAAAGTATCGAAGTAATTTAATCAGACCTGAAACGGTCATTAATGAACATCTAGATGAAGAATGGGCCCCTATTTTACAAACGCCTCCCTTCCCTGAACATACGAGTGGGCATAGTGTAATTTCAGCAGCTTCCGCGCTTACGCTCACCAATTTATTTGGTGACAATTTCGCTTACAGAGATACAGTAGAATTAAAATATGGATTGCCTGCCAGAGAATTTACTTCCTTTAATCAGGCAGCGGAAGAAGCAGCAGTAAGTAGATTGTATGGAGGAATCCATTATAAGCCAGCCATTGTTTACGGACTTACACAAGGTAGACAGGTCGGCAAATTAATTTCAGAAAGAGTAAAAACCCAATAATTTAATTAGGCAGTAGATCTACATCTTGATACTGCATCTTTCCACTTTGCCAATAAAGCATCTCGCTCTTCTGTTTCCATTTTGGATTCAAAAGTTTGGGCAAGTTTCCAATTTCTTTTAATGTCTTCTTTGCTAGCCATTCCCACTGCTATCGCAGCTAAGTAAGCAGCTCCCATAGCGGTCGTTTCAGTTATTTCAGGGAGGCGCACAGGCTTATTTAAAATGTCAGATTGAAACTGCATAAGAAAATGATTCGCTGTTGCTCCTCCGTCCACTTTTAATTCTGGTATTTCGATTCCAGACTCTTTTTCCATGAGACTTAAAACATCATCCGTCTGATAAGCAATAGACTCAAGTGCAGCTCTTGCAATATGAGCACGACTGCTTCCTCTAGTTAATCCTGTGATAGCTCCTCTTGCATAACTATCCCAATAAGGAGCGCCAAGTCCTACAAAGGCTGGAACAAAGTATACACCTCCATTATCCTCAACTGATTCTGCTAGTTGCTGACTTTCTCCACTTTGTTCTATAATTTGTAGCTGATCACGCAACCATTGAATAGCTGCTCCGGCAACAAAGACAGATCCTTCTAACGCATATTCTACTTCGCCTCCCAGCCCCCAAGCAATCGTAGTGAGCAATCCATTTTGAGAACTCACTGCTGTATTACCGGTATTCATCAACATGAAACAACCTGTCCCATAAGTATTTTTACTTTCTCCTGAATTGAAACATGCTTGCCCAAATAAAGCGGCTTGCTGATCTCCTGCGATTCCACAAACAGGGATGGCATGGCCAAACAACTGAGTATCTGTTTCTGTATATATTTCACTTGAAGGACGAACGGTCGGCAACATGTATTCTTGTATGCCCATTAATTCCATCAATTCTTCGTCCCATCTCAATTCATGAATATTATAAACTAAGGTTCTTGAGGCATTGCTGTAATCTGTGACATGGGTTTTACCTCCACTTAATTTATAGACAAGCCAACTATCAACAGTTCCAAAAAGTAAACTGCCATTGGCTTTGCTTGCTTTGACGGCATCGACATTATCCAACATCCACTTCATCTTTGTACCAGAAAAATATGCGTCAATGACCAATCCTGTTTTTGATCTAATGTTATCCTCTTGATTGTTGGCTTTCAGTTCATCACAAAATGCTGCAGTTCGACGATCTTGCCATACAATTGCATTGCATAATGCTTCACCAGTTTCCCTGTCCCACGCTACAATGGTTTCTCTTTGATTGGTAATTCCGATACCTGCTATGTCACTTGCCTGAATTCCCGCTTGTTCAATTACTTTTTTACAGACATTTAATTGGCTTTCCCAAATCTCATTTGGATCATGTTCCACCCAAGCAGGTTGAGGAAAAATTTGGGTGAACTCTTGTTGAGCCATATCAACAAGATTAAAACTTTCATTAAATAATAATGCCCGACTACTCGTAGTCCCCTGGTCTAGAGAGAGTATGTATTTCATGATTCTAAAATAGGAATTAATCCAAAGAGGACATAAAAAAAAGCCGCTCACCAATGATGAGCGACTTTATTTCGACTTTTCTAAAAATTAAAAGATAAATGGATTCTGCTTATATAGACCGCAGCAAAAGC
>CALGNN010000023.1 GCA_937961455.1 uncultured Saprospiraceae bacterium | reverse complement strand
TTCAAAGTAATTTAAGTCAGTTCCTGTTCCAGTTAAATAAATGGATTGCCCAATACATATCGGGTCATCGGTAGAACTTTGAATACTAAGGTCTAATTTTTTTTCTATCGTAATACAGTACTGGATGGAGTCTGCACAACCTAGAGCATTTTCTTCAATTAAAAGGAGGCTTGCAGGGCCTGATTCATCCCATTGAATTTCAGCAAGATTGTTACTAGAAGATAACAGTGAGCCACCAGTCACTTGCCAATCGTAAGTATGATCAGTTATCATTGGAGCAGAATAATTTACAGTACTTCCATTACATACACTTAAACAAATGAGTTCTTGAATATCTTCTTGGGTCACCGTACTATCTGGTCTTGAATGGCAATCTGGGTATAAGGGAAGAATGATCTTTGGTTTTGGAAGTTCTGTTATTAGGACGTTCAATGTTAAGGTGCTAGCAGGTGCCGTTGAAAAATCATACACGACAATGTTTCCCTCTGCTTCATTTTCCCAACAAATTTCGAGACTTGTTTCAGATACCTCTTCTGCAACTATTCCATTTTCCACAGACCATACGAATGGCCCAACAGTTGGTGAAGGAATGAAATAAATATGACAATTATTAACACATGAATTTTGTGGTCCTGAAATATCTTGCCCACAAACTAATGACGAAATAAAAATTAGAAATATGCAACAAACAATATCTTGAGTTCTCATCGAATAAATGATTAGGTCTATACGAGAGATTGGTAGTCAAGTAAATTTGTTGCCTAGAAGTTATAATTGAAATAATAATCAAGGCAATTGAAAAGAATCAAAAAAAAAAGATCAAGTCAGTAAATGGGCCTTACCGACTTGATCTTATTTCTTTGAAAGCTTAAGAATATGATCCTAAAATCTTTTCATTTAATTTTTTAAGCCGGGGCTTCTATCCAAAAATTCATCATATAAATAAGTATGTCTACTTTCCATTGGTACATTCCAACCATTGATGAATAAATGTGTAATCGTAGTTTTTGTTTCGAAAGGGTCACCATCACATACAAATATATTGGCTTGTTTTCCGACTTCAATACTTCCGATCTCTTTGTCCATTCCAAAAATTTCTGCAGGGACAATGGTAACTGCTTTTAAGGCTTGTTCTTTACCCAGACCGTAAGCTGCAGCAAATCCTGCATTGAAAGGAAGGTTTCTTACATTTTCTGTTTCATTAGTTCTGATAGCCACCTTAACACCTGCCTTGTGCATGAGTCCTGCATTCGCATAGGGGCGATCATATTTATCAGAATTTTTAGAAGGGTAGTTTAAAACAGGTCCTGTAATCACAGGAATATTTGCTTCGGCTAGCTCATCGGCCACCCTCCATCCATCTGCAACTCCAGCAAAGATCGCATCGACCTTATGGTCTTGCACCCACTTAATAGCAGAGAGAATATCAGCCTTTTTATTTACATTGATGATAAGTTTTTCTTTCCCTTCATATACAGGAAGTAAGGCTTCTAATTCTGGATTGTAGTTTAAGCGGTCACCACTTTCTAAATTGTTTTTTACTTGTTGGTACAATTGTAATTGATCCCAAACTGTCTTAAGAGACTTTAGATTTTTTTCCTCTTGCTTTTTGCGATCTTCATCACTTCTGCGGTCCCACCTGCCTCTTCTTCCACTGCTTGGAAAATTCATTGTTTGTCCTTTGAAGCCTGCATACATTTGTTGCGGAGTATAACCATGTAGATTTATTAAAGCAGCTCTTCCAGGAAATCTGCCTCCAGTAGGATTGGTTAAAACCGTAGTCACACCATTAACCCTTGTTACAGGAATTAATACTGAATTGGGGTTCACTGCGGTCAATGCTTCCATGTGCGGTGTAAGGTCTCCTATTTCATTGGCATCCTGTGTAAGTGATACAGCACCAATTTCATTAAGTCCCAAGGTAGTGCCAGCATCGATCATTCCAGGATAAATAAATTTTCCTTCACAATCAATTACTGTAGCATCAGAAGGTATATTGATATCTGCACCAACTGAAGTGATTCTTCCATCATTGATCATTAAAGTACCTTCTACTACACCATTATTAAATGTTACAATTTTTGCATTGGTTAATGCAAAGGCACCATAAGTTGATTTGCCTATTTGCTGTGCGTTTAAGCTAATTGAAACACACAAAAGCAAAAGGATATATATTAGATTTTTCATAAGTTCTTATTAGTGTTTTTCCTCGAATAATCCCGTTTCAAAAACGTCTTGCATACAACCATCATGATCGTGATCATGCCCATGTCCAGCTTCATAGTGATATGTTTGAATATCCTCATTTGGATCAACATATAGTCTCATGTCATCTGGATCTTCATTGATATTAAATCTTACCACGCCGTCTACTATAGTATATTGTGGAATAGCATATACAGAAAGTGGATGGACATTAAAAATGGCAATGTCTCCATCCTTGCCTTCTTCTATCGAACCCACACGATTGTCGATGCCCAATTGCTTAGCTGGGTTTAATGTTATAAGTGCCAATGCTTCGTCATCAGAAAGCCCTCCATATTTTTGAGACTTTGCTGCTTCGTGATACAAATGTCTAATCAATTCTCTACTATCTGAATTAATGGATGTAATCACACCATTTCTTTGAAGTATGGCAGCATTGTAAGCCGTGGAGTAATACACTTCGAATTTGTAGGCCCACCAATCTGCAAACACAGAAGCACTTGCACCAAATTCTGCTAACTCAGGTGCAATTTTGAATCCTTCATTAACATGTTGAAAACAAATTTTATTTACACCAAAATCTTTAAGTACATTCATCAACATGACGATTTCGTCTGCACGATAGCTATGACAATGGATGATAATCTTACCATCTAAAATATCAGAAAGTACTTCCATCCGCTCATTATACAATGGACCAACGCCATTAATCATCGCTGCCTTTTCCGCTTTATATTGTTTCGCCTCAGAAAAAGCTTTTCTAAATACTTGTTCGATTCCCATTCTTGTTGCAGGTTGGATTCCACTACCTTCTCCATGCACTCTCATAGGATTCTCGCCCAAAGCAAATTTTATGGTTCGTGGTGCATCTTTCATTCGTAATACCTCTGGATCTTCCGTGCCCCATCTATGTTTGATGGTTTCACATTGTCCTCCAATGGCATTGGCTGAACCATGCATAGCGTGTGATGTTGTACACCCTCCTGCCAGAGCTCGGTATATGCCTATGTCAAAAGGGTTGAGTGCGTCACCTACAAATACTTCTGCAGTCACAGGACTTGTTGCTTCATTTACTGCATCAATTCCGAGATGAGAATGAGCATCAATAATACCAGGCATGACAAACATGCCACTTGCATCAATGATTTCCATATCGGAAGTAGCTTTTAGATCTCGGCCAATTTTATGAATCTTACCATCTTTGATAAGAATATCTCCTTTATCAATGGTTCCCTTGGTAACGGTAAGTATGGTTCCATTTTTTATTAACATACTTCCCTTTTCTATCTGCTGACTAAAAAGAGCGATAGGAATCAGGAGGCTTATTATAATGATATATTTTTTCATGTTTACTTTTAATTATTCAGGTGAAACTTTAGTAGCTGAAAAAGGAAAGGTTCCAAATTCTCCAACTGTCATATTTCCTGTCATGTCTTCGCCATCGACGGTGGCTTCAACTTCCAATGTGGCAGTATTTGGTCCCATCTCAATGTCAAAATTGAAACTTATTTCATTATTGGAAAAAGAGACATTTTCTAACTCCGTATCTCCTCCCATGTCATCACTGCTGATGACTCCAATAATTTCATCTGGGGAGCCAGAAAAATTTAATCCTCCTTTTCTTACTTGATCAGGCGTGTCAATGGTATACTCCCAATCACCTAATAAAACTTTTAAGGCTTCAGAAGATACTTCTTCACCATCACCTTTCTTTTTAGCTTTCTTTTGTTTAATCTCATATTCAAATAATTCACCTTCAATGATGACATATTTTATTTGAGCTCCTTTCTCAAGCATGGGCTTATTTAAAACAACCAGGTTTCCCATTTTTCCATTATCTAATGATCCCATCAAATTTGAAACTCCAAGCAATTCGGCAGGTGTTGTGGTAAGTGCGGCTAAAATCATATCGTCTGTGGCTCCAGCATCTTTCATCCTTTTTAAATTGCCAAAAAATTCTTTAGATTTTGCATCTGCACTGGTAAAAGCCGTTTTGATACCTTGCTGATTAAATTGAAGAAATTGAGATTCTGCATTTTTGATGGCTTCATTTTTTCTTGCAGTCATGGCCTTTGTCTCTTCACTTATTTCTTCTTCTTTTTCCTTTTTATCATCTTCCTTTTTTTCTTCCACAGCTTTTGGAAGGTCTGTTGATAATAAGACTGAGGCATTGGCACTTTTTATTTTCGATGATACAGCTGCGCCATCTTTGACTCCAGTTAGTACTAGTGGGAAGCCTAATTCTTTTTGCATTTGTAATACCCGATGAATATCCAAAGATTTATTTGCTTTGAAATAGACTGGATATTTTCGATCGATTACAGGATAGAAAGCTTTTAATGCTTTATCGTATACAGGTCTTTTTGCACCAACACTATTTCTGCTAAACATGGATTCATGATTTTTAGCTTGCGTAGCTTGTCGATACAATTCTTTGTACTTGTAAATGACACCAATTACCGTAGCTGGCGCAGCGCCTCTACCTGATCCTTGGAGCTGCGCATATAAAGAACTAGCATCTGATACCAACATCTCTTCTGCTGTACTTCCTTTTAATAAAATCAAAGCTCCAGTACCAGGAAGCATTTTACCTTTGGGAACTGTATGTGCTGAGGTAAAACCCATCTTTCTCCACTCCGCAACAGTTTTATCATTTGCATTAATGATTGTGGAAGCTTTAAGCTCAGGAGTTATACCCGCCTGTTTATGGGTAGCCATGCCAGGACTCTTAGGTCGATCCTTATTCTCCTCTTCTTTAGCTTTAGGAATGGCTATATGGCCTAAGGCATCAATAAATCCAGGATATACATAGAGTGAATCTCCTTTTAATTTTTTTGCGTTTTTAGGTATTCTAGCATTTGCACCAACGGATTTTATTATACCGTTTTTAATTACGATGTTAGCATTATTTGTGCTCATTCCGGGCTTGCTAATAATGGTTGCATTCTCTATCGCAATCGCATTTGTCACAGGTCTAATCGTTTCTTCAATAGTCTGGCTATGAAGCATTGAAAGCGAGGACAAAACCAACAGCGACAAAATAAGAATGTGCTTACTTAGTTTCATTTTCATTTGATATAAAGTATATGAAACATCAATATAATAAAAAGCAATTGATGGATTAGAGTTTGACCTTGTATTAACAGCTTAGCAGCGTCTAAAACTCTTTATTAAGTTCAAATTTGACTAATTTCACAAACCTTAAAAGTGTTAGCAAATTAAAAAGAAAGCGAAAAATAAATCTGGTGCCAAACCGATACCTTTTTTATCGGATACTGTAATATTTGGAATATTAGTGGGCTTATCTGTCTTGCTTTATATCAATACGCTTAATCATGATTATACCTTGGATGATGCCATTGTAATTACTGATAATATGTTTACTCAAGAAGGTATAAAGGGCATTCCAGGTATATTATCTCATGATACTTTTTATGGATTTTTTAAGGAGGAAAAAAATCTAGTTTCTGGAGGCAGATATAGGCCACTCACTCAAGTACAGTTTGCTATTGAAAAACAAATTTTTGGTGATCACCCAAGATGGATGCATCTATTTAATATTCTCTGGTATGCAGCTTTGTCTTTGGTCGTTTTTCAGTTTTTGAAACACCTTTTAAGACCTAGATTTAAAAAGCATCATGTTATAATTGCCTTTGCGGCTTCCTTGTTATTTATTGCACACCCTATTCATACAGAAGCGGTTGCAAATATTAAGGGGCGAGATGAAATATTAGCTTTGCTTTTGTCCTTAGCTTCTTTGATCGTTATTATGAAAGATCATTGCAATTGGAAAAATCTCATAAGCTCTGGAGTATTGTTTTTTCTGGCTTGTATGTCAAAGGAAAATGCGTTTACTTTTCTACCAATAGGCGTATTGAGTTTTTACTTTTTTAGTAAGCTAAAAATTAAAGACTTTTTAATTCGAATGATTCCAATGTTTATTGCAGCAGTTTTGTTTATTATAGTTAGAACGGCTGTCATTGGTTTTGAATTTGGAGGCGAACCGCCTTCAGAAATGATGAACAATCCCTTTATTAAAGTAGTTGATGGCAAATACTTATTCTACACAGGGGCAGAAAAGATGGCTTCCATTTTTTATTGCTTATTAAAATATATCGGCCTATTAATATTTCCACACCCACTTACACATGATTATTACCCCGCACAAATATCGGTAAGGAGTATTTCCAATTGGCAGGTCATCTTAAGCTTTATGGTTTATGGAGCTATGCTTGTTTGGGCATTATTAGGAATTAGAAAGAAAGACTTAGGCTCGTATTGTATTTTATTTTTTCTTGGGGGCATTTCTTTGGTTGCGAATATTTTATTTCCTGTGGGCACAAATTTATCAGAGCGATTTTTATTTGGACCTTCCATAGCATTTTGTTTGGCTATAGCCTTTTATGGTCAGCGCTTGCTTTCAAATCGAAAGATATTTTTTAGCTTGATAGCCGTTATTTGTTTATTATATAGTTATAAGACCATTACTAGAAATGTAGTCTGGAAAGACAATCTAAGCTTATTTACCACAGATGTAAAGGTGTCTAATAATAGCGCTAAAGCCTTAAATGCTGCAGGCGGAGATTTGGGAACAAAAGCCATCTTACCAGAATTTGCAAGCAAGAAAAATGAAATGTTGCTTCAGTCCGTTAATTATCTAGATAGAGCCATTGAGATTCATCCAAATTATAAAAACGCACATTTGCTAAAAGGGAATAGTCATTTTTATTTAGAAGAATTTGATAAAGCAATATTTAGTTATCAAAATGCATTAAATCTAGATGGCTCCTATGAAGAGGCAAGTAAGAATTTAGGTATTGCTTACAGAGAAGGTGGAAAATATCATGGGGAAATAAAGGGTGATTTAAATAAGTCCATTCAATATCTCGAAAAAGCTAAAGATTATTTACCACAAGACTTTGAGACTTTACGTTTATTAGGTGTGGCAAATGGAGTTTCAGGAAATCAAAATCAAGCAATCGCATATTTTGAACAAGCACTACAATTGCAGCCAAAAGATCTTAATTTACTCAATAACCTCAGAACCGCTTACCAGATATTAGGAAATGAAGAAAAGGCACAATATTTTCTTGCTAAAGCTAAAGAGATTGACCCAAATGCAGGAAATTAAATTTGTACAATTACTCGGGCTTATTTTAAGCATCATACTTATCTTAAATCTAGGACTATCCGCACAATCTGATGATCCTTCATTAGAATGGGCTGAGGCGACTTATGAGTCTATGGACATTGATGAAAAGATTGGCCAACTCTTTATGATTAGAGCACATTCAAATTTGGGAAGAGATCATATCAATTATGTCAAAAGACAAATTAAAGACTATCATGTAGGAGGCTTGTGTTTTTTTCAAGGCGATCCTTTGACCCAGGCTAAACTGACGAATGATTACCAAAAACTTTCAAAGATACCACTCCTGGTATCTGTTGATGCTGAGTGGGGTCTGGGTATGAGATTTAAAGAAGAGGCCATCAGTTATCCCAGACAATTGATGTTAGGTGCAATTCAAAGTAATCGACTGATTTATGAGATGGGTGTGGATATCGCAGAGCAGTTAAGAAGAATTGGTGTACATATAAATTTTGCACCAGTGGTTGATGTAAATAACAATCCAGATAATCCTGTAATTAATGATCGATCATTTGGTGAGGATAAATACAATGTCGCTTCAAAAGGAAATGCTTATGCTCAAGGAATGCAAGATGCGGGAGTACTAGCTTGCGCAAAGCATTTTCCAGGACATGGAGATACAGATGTAGATTCTCATGCAGACTTGCCAATTATCGGCCACGATAAAAATCGATTAGATAGTATAGAACTTTACCCTTTTAAAAGTTTGAGTAAGAATGGCATTGGCAGCATTATGGTGGCTCACTTAAATGTGCCTGCAATAGATGATCGAGCAAAAGTCCCGACTACACTTTCGTATAAAACCATAACCCATCTTTTAAAAGAAGAATTAGAATTTGAAGGATTGATCTTTACTGATGCGATGGAGATGAAAGGTGTGACAAAACATTATGAAACCGGTGAGGTGGAAAAATTGGCCTTCCTTGCAGGCAATGATGTATTACTCCTTCCAGAAAAAATTGAAGCATCCATCGAAAAAATAAAGGATGCCTTGGAGATTGATTTAATAACAGAGCAAAGACTTAAAAATTCTGTCATCCGGATTTTACAACACAAATATAAATTGGGTTTGCTTGAGGAGAGCCAGATTAGCATTGATCAGTTAATGGAAGAAGTGAATGACCCAAGATATTTAAAACTAAAAGGAAAGCTAATAGAGCAGGCTCTTACTTTAGTATCTAACAAAGACAAAGCTGTACCTGTCAAAAAAATTGCTGATCAAAAATATGCAAGCTTAGCTATTGGACGAACAACAACTTCTGTATTCCAAAATCGCTTAGATGATTTTATTGAAATGGATCATCATTTTTTATCAAACGCTATTTCAGAATCTAGAGCAAAGAGTCAAATTAATAAACTAAAAGAATATGATAAAGTCTTCCTGAGCTTACATGGAATGAATAAGTATTCAAGTAAGAACTTTGGTTTGTCAGGTTCAGTTAGAAGATTCATAAAAGACCTTGATAAGGAAGTCGAACTTATACTTGTCATTTTTGGAAATCCCTACAGCCTAAAATATTTTGACTCGGTAGATAATATTGTAATGGCATACGAGGAAGATTCAATGGTTCAGGATTTGACAGCACAAGCACTCTTTGGGGTTTTCCCATTTAAAGGGAGATTGCCAATTACAGCTTCAGAAAAATTTCATTTTAATCTTGGAGAAAGTACCGCAGGATTAATGCGTCTAGGATATGCCATCCCAGAAATGGTGGATATTGACAGCAAGAAATTAGAGGAGATAGAGACGCTCACAAAAAAATTGATTAAATACAAAGCTGCACCCGGTTGTCAGGTCCTCATTGCCAAGAATGGAAAAATCATTTACGATGAATGTTTTGGCTATCATACATACCATAAGAAAAGAAAGGTAGAGCATAATGATTTGTATGACATTGCTTCCGTCACAAAACTTGCCGGAAGTACGATATCGATTATGAAATTGCAAGAAGAGCAAAAGATCGGAATGACAGATGCTATTTCTAGCTACATACAAGAACTAGATACAACGAACAAGGGAGGACTCTGGCTAAGAGATATTATGTCTCATCAAGCAGGACTGGTTTCTTGGTTGCCTTTCTATAAGTCTACTATGTCAAAGTCGAAAAAATATCCAAAACCACTCAAAGAGTTTTATCAATCTAGTTCATCAGATAGTTTTGGAATTAAGGTTACGAAGGATCTTTATTTGAGAAACAATTATATAGATAGCATCTATAATAAAATATACCAATCAAGTCTAAGGCAGCCTGGAAGATATAAGTACAGTGATATTGGCTTTTACTTAATTCCTAGAATGATTGAGAACGTTTCAAATCAGACCATTGATGAATACGTCAATCAAACATTTTATGAAAAATTAGGCCTTAAGCAAACGGTATTTAATCCCACACAGCATTTTGACTTGACAGATATTATACCTACTGAACATGATCGTTATTTTAGGAGGTCAACTGTTCACGGATATGTGCATGATATGGGAGCGGCAATGTTAGGGGGCGTAAGTGGGCATGCCGGCTTGTTTTCAAATACAAATGATTTGGCTGTACTAATGCAAATGTTACTTAACAATGGCTACTATGCAGGCGAACGATTTTTAGAAGCTCCTACCATAAGGTATTTTACGAAAAGAGTTGAAAACTCAACAAGAAGAGGACTCGGATTTGATATGTATCAATTAAATAAGAACAATAAAAATTATATGTCAGATGATGCATCTCATAATACCTATGGCCATACAGGATTTACGGGCACCTGTGTATGGAATGATCCTGATGAAGATTTGATCTATATCTTTTTATCAAATAGAACCTACCCCAATATGAATAACTATAAATTGGTAAAAGATGAATACCGAGAAAAGATTCATTCCGTTATTTATGATGCCATGCTATAAGTATATTAATGTTTAAATCCATTTCATTCGACATTGCGAGAAGATATTTGTTTGGTAAGAAATCTACCAATGCCATTAATATCATAACAGGAATATCTGTCTTTGGAATCACGATAGGTACCACTGCTTTAATATTAGTGCTTTCAGTATTTAATGGATTTGAAGATTTGATATCAACACTTTTCAATTCATTTAATCCTCCTTTAAAGATCGTCCCTGCTAAGGGAAAGGTATTTGAAATGGATGAGTCAGATTTGCTCTATTTAAAATCCATTGAGGAAATTTCTTATCTGTCTGAAACCTTAGAGGAAGTAGCCTTATTAGAGTATGATGGAAATCAAGATTTTGGAACCGTAAAAGGTGTTGATGACAATTGGCCAGAGGTAGTAAGAATAAATAGTGGAATAAAGGATGGCGTATTCAAATTACAAAATGAGGAGGGCACTTTCTTTGCAGTCGTTGGTGCAGGGCTTGCTCACAAATTGGCAGTAAATATTGATAACCCATTTGAACCTATAGCAGTCTATATGCCCAATCGAAAACAACAAGGAGCTTTGGGCAAGTTGTTTCGTTCTCGATACATTTATCCTTCAGCTGTTTTTTCTATCCAACAAGATTTTGATTATCAGTATATGATTACATCCTTGGATTTTGCAAGAGACCTTCTTAAATACGATAATGAATTGAGTTCGATTGAAATAAGATTTAAGGAAGGTGTTGATGAAGATGAGATTAGAGAACAGATACAAGAGCGTTTGGGTCCTGACTATATTGTTAAAGATCGATACATGCAAGATGAAGCTATTTTAAAGCTTATGAATATTGAAAAATGGCTTGCTTATGCAGTCCTTTGTTTAACACTTTTGTTGGTAGCCTTTAACTTAATAGGTTCACTTTGGATGATTGTCTTAGATAAGAAGAAAGATATTGCCATTTTAAAAGCCATGGGAGCAGATGCCAAAACAATTAAAAACATATTTTTAACAGAAGGATTATTGATTTGTGTGAGTGGGATCGTCATCGGAATCGTGTTAGCCATTTTATTTTACATAGCACAAAAAAGCTTTGGTATTGTTCCGATCCCAGAAGGATTTGTTGTAGACGCTTATCCAATCCGAATAAAATGGTCTGATTTTTTGATTGTAAGTATCACAGTCTTAATCATTGGATATCTTGCTTCGCTGGCTCCTTCAAATAGAGCCACAAAAATTAGTGCACATTTAAATGAAGAATAGTAAATTCGTAGTCTAATAAGATGGAAGAATGGCAATTTGATTTTGAATGGTTACAGACACGTCATTTGGTAAAAGATTTGATGGGTCTAGAGGCTATTCCTGATATGCGAGCTATTTTGCTGCTCATAGGGATACAAGAATTGGGGAAAGGTCCAAGGGAATTCACCAAGGAGGAAAAGCAAGATTTAATGCATATAGCGGTATGTCATTTATTGGAATCAGACGGTTATTATGAATTTAAGGGATTGGATGATGAAGGTTGGCCACACTATGAGCAATTAAGGCATATAAAAGTTCTTGGAGTTGCTTCGCAAGAGGTACTTTTAAAGAAGAAAATTATATTTTATTTTCAAAATTTACAAAATGAAAAAACAGCTTAAATATTTCTTTTGCGTATTGATTATGGGAATGATGATCTCTTCCTGTGCAGATGATGGAAACAAGTATATTCTAATAGAGACAGAGTTTGGAGATATGAAAGTCATGTTGTACAATAGTACACCTGGGCATAGAGATAATATGATAAAACTGGTTGAAGAAGATTTTTACAAAGATTTACTTTTTCACCGTGTTATGGGAAATTTTATGATCCAAGGAGGAGATCCTAATTCAAGAGGCGCTGCTCCAGGTGCCAGATTGGGAAGTGGTGGACCTGGATATACCATTCCAGCAGAAATTGGTGCTCCTCATTTTAAAGGCACTTTATCTGCAGCAAGAACTCCTGATGCTGCAAACCCACAAAAGGCAAGTAGTGGCTCACAATTTTTCATTGTTCAAGGGACACCTCAAAGTGATGCACTCTTAGATAGAATGGAGCAGAGTAAAGGATTTAAGTATAATCAAGACCAAAGAAACTTATACAAAGAAATCGGAGGCTATCCCTCGTTAGATAATGACTACACTGTATTCGGAGAAGTTGTAGAGGGAATGGAAGTAATCGATAAAATTGCAGCTGTTCAAACTGATCCTGCAAACCGACCATTGGAAGATATTAAAATGCAAATAAAGCTAATCAAGTAGATATGAATATATATAAGTTACCATACGGACTGTTAATTGTTCTTTTATTTTTAGTGAGTGCATGTAACAGACCCATTTCTAATTTTACCATTAATGCTGAAGACCTAGAAGCACCAAGTCGTGTTAGTTTTGTAAATGAATCCGAGAATGCTGAGACTTATTTCTGGGAATTTGGAGATGGGAATACTTCAACAGAAAAGGACCCAATGCACAGGTATATAAGTTCTGGAAATTATGAAATCCAACTTACCAGCACCATGGGTAAAAAGAAAACAACAACACAAAAACAATTATTAATTAAAGCACCAGAAAAGTGTATGATAGAAATAGAAACTAATCACGGTACCATGATTGCCGTTTTGTATGACGAAACACCCTTGCACAGAGACAATTTTTCAAAATTAGCTGAAGAAGGATTTTTTAACGATCTATTATTTCACAGAGTCATAAGTGGTTTTATGATTCAAGGAGGAGATCCACAATCTAAAGGAGCACCTGCGGGAGCTATGTTAGGCAGTGGAGGACCAGGATATACCATACCAGCTGAATTCAATGAAAAGTTTATTCATAAAAAAGGTGCATTGGCTGCTGCCAGACAGGGAGATAATGTAAATCCTAAAAAGGAAAGTAGCGGATCTCAATTTTATATTGTCCATGGTACAGGTCCTATGGAAGATGATGCCATCAACCAATGGGAAGCAAGAATGGGAACTGCCTTTTCAGATGAAAATAGAAAAGCTTATAAAGAAATGGGAGGAACACCATTTTTAGATCAAAATTATACTGTCTTCGGAGAGATTGTTGAGGGCTTAGATGTAATAGATAAGATTGCTGCAGTTCAAACAGCAAGAGGCGATCGTCCACAAGAAGATGTAAAAATGACCATAAGGTTAATTAAATAAATGAAAGAACAATTACAGCTCCAACTAGGTATTGATATTGGAGGAACAGGAATAAAAGGAGCATTAGTTGACATTGAAACAGGAGAGCTGGCTTCAGAACGGAAGAAATGGAAAACCCCTAGAGGCGCAGAACCAGAAGATGTTTTAAAAGTCGTCAAGGAATTACTTGAAACATTTGAATGGAAAGGTCCTGTCGGATGCGGTTTCCCAGCAATTATCAAAGATGGTGTCGCATTCTCTGCTGCTAATGTCAGTAAGAAATGGTATAAGTCCAATGTGGCTCAATTTCTTTCTGATGGCACAGGTCAAACATTCCATGTATTAAACGATGCTGATGCAGCAGGCGTAGCCGAACTTAATTTTGGTAAAGCAAAAGATCTAAAAGGAACTGTGATTATTTTAACGATTGGTACTGGCATTGGATCAGGGATGTTCGTAGATGGTAAGCTGGTACCCAATGTGGAGTTTGGCCACCTAAAGTTTAAAGGAGGCATTGCGGAGCATTTCATCTCCAACAAACTTAGAAAAGAACTTAAAATGGAATGGGACGAATTTGGGGATCGCCTCAATGAGTTTTTGAATCATGTCGATTTCATCTTTTCCCCCAATAAGATTTTACTTAGTGGGGGAGTAAGCGTACGCTTCGACGAATACAAACATAAAATTTCTTTGAATTACGTAGATTCGGCTGCATTGTATAACAATGCTGGTATAATCGGTTGTGCTATAAATGCTAGAAATCAATCTAGCTCAAGCTGATGGCCTCTGCTTTATAATATTTCAACATGAAATAAATATCTCGGTCTTCCTTCAAAGAAGGCATGACTTCGAATAGTAAATCATGTAATTCAAAGTTATCTTCTAAAGCAAGCTCTAATATTCTCAAAGCTTTCTTTCTCTTATTTAGTTTGAAATAACAAACGGCTTTAAGATATTCTAGTTCAGAGCTAACCGTGCAATGAAAAGCTTCTTCGATTACTTCTAAGGCACCGTCTATTGCATCAATATCAATTAAAAATTTGGTGTGCATGGACCAATACAAATCTTGCTCTGGTCCAGTTTCAGTTGCCTTTCTAAAATAATAGTCTGCCTTTGTGTATTCTTTAATACAAGAATATGCATGTGCCAAAGCTCCAAAGTATTCCTCTCTTCTATCTTCTATTTCAATGGCCTTCAAATAAAGCTTGATGGCTCTTTTCCATTCGTTATTGGAGGCAAAACATTCCCCTAAATAGTAGAATATTTCATCATTAAATGGATCCAATTTTAAAGCTTTCATTAACTGAACTTTTGCTTTGGCAAATTGGCCCAAGAAAATATGGCATTCTGCTATGCACACATAAATATCGCATTCTTCTCCAATCACCTCAAGTGCTTTTTCGAAGATGTCTAATGCTTTAGCATAATTTTTTATGTGTAAACACAACTCTGCACAGTCTCGATAACCAGCCTCAAAAGATTCGTTAATTAAGAATGAATATTCAATGGATTCTATGGCTTTTTTATATTCTCCAATACAGGAATAAGCATGTCCAAGATTGTACCAAGCGAGATATGAATAAGGATCTTTTTCTAACAATTCTTCGTGAAAAATGATGCTTTCTTCATATTTCTTTGACAACTCAACACTCACCCACATTTTTTCAAGTGCCTGGTGATTATTGGGGTTTATATACAACGCTTGCTTCAGCGTGTAAAACATTTTTTCAAAGTCCTTCATGATCTCATAGATAATAGCTTCGCTAAAAAGTGTGTCTAATAGATCGGTTTGGGATGAAGTATTTTTGATATGCTCAATGATTTGCAATGCCTCATCGGTTTGACATTGTAAAGCTAGTACTTGAGCGGAAAGAAGTTGCACTTCAATATCATATGGCGTATGCATTTTTGCATGCTCAATAGATTTTTGTGCCTCCTCAAATTTATTTTCTTTTATTAATAATCGTGCTTCAATTATATAGAACTCTGGATTATATGGATATTGACTTTTGGCAATATCAACCACCTCTAAAGCATGATTCATTCGAAAATCCTGGTCATAGTAATCAATGAGTTGGAAGAGTGTGTTTTCATTCATATAGTCAACAACACCATTATCCATCTTCTCTTCAAACTCTGACACAATTAGATTTAGGGGGTAATTGTGTGTCTTTCTTTTATTCATGAGTTATACTAGGGGATTGTAATAACAACACGATAAATATAAGATTTTTATTAAGCATTAAGCTTGAGAAATGCATTTTTTTTGAAACACCCTCTTGGTATTAAAAATATTTATAATCTAATGCAAATAACTGAATAGCAATTAAATAAACATTAAATAATTATTTAATATATTTTATAAAAATGGCTAAGTAGTTAGTTTCCATATCGAAACATATAAGGATAATTTACCTTTGTGTTTTAGTTTTTTTTTCCACATTTGCGATGCTGACTAAATAGACACCAAAAAATATAAAAATACCCGCTATTATTTTGTTCAAAGTCAAAACATCCTTTTCGAAAAACACAGATAGAAAACTTGCAATAAAAGGTTGTAAATAAATGTAAACAGCAACTACGCTTGGCATTAATTTTTTCAATGCAAAAGCATTCAAAGCATAGGTAGCCATGGTAGTTAATAACAGCACATATGCAATGGCTAAATATGTTGGAGCTTCAAGATTGCTCCACATGATTTCTTTAATGTTTCCTGCGGCGATTGGAATGATAACAATACTACCTATTAAGAACATCCATTTGAATAAAGTGTATGGATGATATTTAAGTAACATCTTACGAACAATGACTAAATACACTGCATAAGAAGTAACATTGATAAAAATAAATAGATCCCCTAATAAAGAACTTGATTTATCTGTATCAGTAACATTAGATAGAATAATAATAATAGCTCCGACAAGGGCTATGAAAATACCAAAGATCTTCCTTGCAGTGATGCGTTCTTTTAATATGATAGCAGATACTATAATTACTATGACAGGCGCTGCAGTCATGAGAAGGGAGGCATTTATCGGTTTGGTCAAGTGCAAACCTTTGAAGAAAAATATTTGATTTATGATGACACCACAAAATGCACATAAGACGATGTACCATAAATCTTTCCTATCTATTCTTTCTTTAATGAGCGTGAAATGAATGATGCTAAACATGAGTCCTGCAAAAACAATTCTCATGGCAACAAAAGCCATCGGTTTGACAAAACCGGTGTCCATGACGGACTTAGCTATAAGATAATTGGCGCCATAAATAAGGGCCACGATTAATAAGGCTAGATGGGCTTTAATGTGATCATTCACATTCAAAAGTAACAAAGCCTGATCTATTGATTTATATTTTCATAAAAAATCCAAAATAAAGCCCTCTTGCCTTATTTTGGATTCAAGTAATTAATAAACTAAGTCTTATTTATTCTTTGCTTTTTCCTTAGTTCGATTCTTATATCGATGCAAAACTTCCTTTGTAAATTCACGTTCATAATGTCGCAGTTTTGCAATCTTTTTCATTGGAAGAATCTTTTTATAATCTTCAAATGCTTCCCTATTGATTTCTAAAAACTTTTGCCTTTTTTCAAAATCGTCTAGAATGTGCTTTTCAATTTCAGCATCACTTAAGTCATTAAAGTCTTTGTGTTTATTATAAGAAGATTTTATTTCATCTAAACGCTTTTCATAAGCATTGTAGACAGGCCAAAATTTTCCAGCTTCGTCTGGAGTCAAGTCCATTTTCGTAGTCAAAAAGGCTACTTTCTTTGCTTTGATTCGCTCCATCATTTCTGTTCGGTCTCCTTTTTCTTTTGCATCAGAATGCTGTCCAAAAAGATGGGAAGCTGAAAATATAAGCACGCTGAATATTAAAATATATTTTTTCATTTTTTTAAATTAATTGTCAATTATTAGTAAATCATTATAGTCAAAAGTTTCATCTAGATAAGCTTCTATATATTCAAGTTTGATATCGTTCAATTCTAATTCTGTAATTCCTAGCTCTGAATCAATTACTAAGTTTCCAAGATCCTGTTCATGTAAGAGATATTCTAGACTTTCATCATCTGCTAAAAAGACATCTTGACTTATATTAATATCGCCATTGATATACCAAGCAAATGCAGCAGTCAAAATCACTACTAAGCTTGCAGCTATCATACTCCATGATTTAATGGATCTCACAGGCGAATCCTCTTTTTGAGCTGCAAAATGATTAAGCCACTTTTTTTCTTCCTGTTCAAAGTACGAATCAGGTACCTTATAAGGATTGTGTCTAAAATTTGTATTTCGATTATCCATCTAATTACATTTGTATTTTTAATCTTGCTTCAATCTTTTTAACCGCATGATGATAAGAGGCTTTTAAACTGCCCTCAGATACTTCAAGTATATCTGCTATCTCTTTGTATTTTAAATCATCAAAATATTTCATATTAAAAACAGCCTTCTGTCTTTCTGGCAAGTAGGCAATCGCTGCGTGCAATTTGCTAAGTGCCTCTTCTCCCGAAAAATATGGGTCACTTATCAATTTAAGCGCATAAGCATTTTCATCAAGAACCGTTGCTGCTACTTTTTTCTTTTTTTGTAAATGCCGGATCGACTCATTGGTCGCAATTCTATATAACCAAGTAAATAAACTTGAATCCCCTTTAAAACTTTCAATATACCTGATTACTTTTATCATTGTATTTTGAAACACATCATGCGCATCTTCGTGAAAACTTACCATTCTTCGAATGTGCATATAAAGTTTTTCCTGATACTTCTTGACAAGCCATGAAAACCCCTTTTCTCTGGTTTTATCATTTCTTATTAAGTCAAGAATTTCGGAATCACTTATTTGTTTCAAGAGAATATTTAAATTTTAGACAACAGTTAAAGGATTAGGTTTAATTTTAACCTAGGAAAATTTTTAGAAATGCTGAGTTGGATTAATAGAAAGATTTTAAAAATATTAGGTTGGAAGATCACAGGAGTCAACCCAAATGACTCTGGAAAGAATATCGTTTTAGTTATCCCACATACTTCTGCATGGGATTTTCCTTTAGGCATATGCTTGAGAAGTGCTTGTAAATTTGATATAAAATATGTGGGTAAAAGTTCTCTGTTCAAACCTCCTTTTGGATTTATAATGAAATGGTTGGGCGGACTTCCAGTTGAAAGAAACAGCAAATCAAATACCACAGATCAAATTGTGGCATTATTTGAAAAAGCCGACCAGCTCTCGATTTGTATTGCACCTGAGGGGACCAGAAAGAAAGTAAAAAAAATTAAGACGGGCTTTTATTACATCGCAAAGAAAGCCAACATCCCTCTTATCCTAACTAAATTTGATTTCAAGAACAAAATAGTTGACTTTGGTGAACCAAGATACGTTTTGGACACAATCAATGAGGAATTGGAATATATTTGGAATTATTTCAAAGGTGTTGAAGGCAAAGTGCCAAAATTTAGCATTACAGAAGATTTTCATGAAAGTCAATTGTTAGTTGATTAGCAGACAAAAAGCTTATCAATATCTTCGTAACTTCAATTACATAAAAATTAAAAGTATGAATAGAATATTTACCATTGGGTTTTTAATTGTCTCAGCAGTATTTTGGATGGCAAATGCTGACGGAAGAGCTGCTGGTCAAAATGCAGGGAATACAGGAGCACCAGGGGACGAAGTTTTAGCTGGCGTCCCAAGGACCTGTCAAACTTGTCACAGTACTTCTTCGGAGGTGACTACTACGATGAGTCTATCCATTGAAAATGATAGTGGTGATGAAGTTAGCATGTACATACCTGGCCAAGTATACAGAGTTCGAATTAGCCATGCAGCTGCAGGGTCTCCTTCAGAATATGGATTTCAAATGGTAGCTTTAATAGACTCCGATGAATCTGATGTGGCTGGATTTTCAAACCCTTCTGCAAATACTCAAATCGCTCTAGCGAATAGTCGACAATATATTGAGCAAAACGGTCCAAGCACAGAAAGCATTTTTGAAGCAGATTGGACAGCACCAGCGCAAGGCTCAGGAAATGTCACTTTTTATTTTTCAGGAAATGCAGTGGATGGCAATAATATGAACTCTGGGGATGGCGCAGATACAGGTTTTACTACAGTAGAAGAATCTACTACAAGTGATCTAAGTCAAACAAACTTCCAAGATTTGCAAATCTTTCCTAACCCTTCAAAAGGACTGATTAACATTTCTGGCTTGGATGATGCAGATGCATCCTACGAAATATTTAATCTTCTTGGATCTAAGCTAAGATCAAATGCAAGTTTAAATCAAACAATTGACCTCACGACACTTTCTAATGGTGTGTATCTAATGCGCATACATAGTGAAAAACAAAGCATTACAAGGAAGATTCAAATCAGCCGCTAAAGCAGCTCATTGCAAACTTTTAAAAGGGGATTCAGAAATGAATCCCTTTTTTTATGGTTGTGGTATCGAAGACAAAGGATCTCTGTATCCAATAAAAACTGATGAACTTCATTTGCAGAAGATCTGATTTTTTTTGATTTGAATACGATGTCAAACTTGGATTCTAATTCAATATAAAAATCCTCGATAGCAGCATTAATTTTCCAATGTTCCGCCTCTAATCCAATGCCCAAATAAGATGGAAAGATTACCTGATCATTGGTAATGACTTCATTGCTCACAAAGGCGTAAATAATATTTGGTATTTCAGATTTTCTAGCTCTAGCTAATTCTGTCAATAGAGGATTCCATACAGCATCCAATAACCATTGTGGGGATTCGAGCGCGATTCCAGCTTTTCCCATGGGAAAATGATGATATAAGGATCCCTTGACAATACCAGTTTCGGCCAAAATCAAGCGTAAACTGCTTCCAACAAAGGCATTTTTGAGAAAAATTGGACTACTTTTGCTTATGATATGATTTCTAACGGAATCCATAGCTAATTATACATTAAATATCAGTAAATAGACCAGTCGGTTTAATTTGTAAAATAATGAAAGTTTTCCAATTATTTAGTTAATTTTTGATCATGATTCCATCTAATGAAATACAACAAGGCACCAATCAATTATTACAATTTCTTACCGATGAAAGAAGAAATATATTAACCAAGGGTGCAAATGATATTGAGCAACTTATCAAAGACTTTTCAAAAGATTTTACCCACCAACAATTGAATGAAATATTGCAATTTCATGAAATGAGATATGCAGTAATGAATGATCCCATTATTACTGATTTTGAATATGACCTCCTCTTTAAATTGATTGAACAACTTGAAAACCACGATAACTCATTGGTCAGTAAGGACTCTGTAACTCAGAGAGTGAGTTCTGATCATGTTTCTAGTTTTGAAACCGTCAATCATCTTGTTCCAATGCTCTCATTGGATAATTCATACAATGGCGATGACCTCAGAGATTTTGATACCTCAGTTAAAAAACTAGCTAACATAAATCCTGAAGAAGATGTCATATATACGGTAGAACCTAAATTTGATGGAGGAAGCATTGCGATCATTTATAAAAACGATCAATTAACTAGAGCTGCCACAAGAGGGAATGGAACAGCAGGAGATGAAATCACTGAGAACATACGAAAATTGAAAACGATCCCTCTTACTGCAAAATTTTCAGATTACAATATTGCTGAAGTAGAATTAAGAGGAGAGGCTTTAATCCCCAAAGATCATTTCAAGAAATTGAACGAAGAAAAAATAAAAGCTGGAGATACTAATCTTTATGCCAATCCAAGAAATACAGCGACAGGTGGACTTAGGACAAAGGATGCTATGGAAACAGCTCGTCGAGGTATTGAAGCATTTATTTTTCAATTATCCTATGCCGTGGATAGTGAAGGGTCAAGTCAATTGGAACAATGGAATTCACATTACGCATCGATTGACTTTTTGTCAAGCTTAGGTTTTAAGGTCCCAACAATAGAAAAGAAAAAATGTAAAAACATTGATGAGGCCATAGCCTTTTGTAGTTATTGGGAGGAGAAGAGAGATGACTACGCTTACGAAATTGATGGCATGGTAGTAAAAGTAGATGCCATAGATCTTCAAGAAAGAATGGGATCAACAAGTCATCATCCAAGGTGGGCCATTGCCTATAAATTTAAAGCCAAACAAGCCACTTCAAAATTATTGAACATTGAATATCAGGTAGGAAAGATCGGCTCAATTACACCCGTAGCGAAGATCAGTCCTGTTGCACTTGCAGGAGTTACGGTCTCATCTATTTCTTTGCATAATGAAGAATTTATTCATTCTAAAGATATTAGGATTGGTGACACGGTCTTGGTGGAAAGAGCTGGAGATGTGATACCCTACATCGTGAAAAGTTTTCCTGATTTGCGAGATGGTTCAGAAAAAGAGTTGATATTTCCCAAGGCATGTCCTTCTTGTAATACGGAATTGGTAAAGCCAGAAAATGAAGCAGCCTGGAGATGCCCAAATTATCAATGCGAAGCACAAGTCTTGCAAAGGATGTATTATCATGTTTCTAAAGACGCCATGAATATCGATGGATTTGGTCCATCCTATATAGATCGATTCTATGAAATGGGCTGGTTGAACTCTATGGCAGATATCTATAATTTAGATTACGATCAAATTCAAAATCTTGAAGGCTTTGGTCAAAAGTCTGCTGAAAAGCTATCGCAGAATATCAACAAATCTAAAGCTAATCCCATCAGCAGATTACTATCAAGTCTAAGCATTCATCACTTTGGAAAAAGAGCCTCCAAACTCATTGCCCAAGAAATTGATCATGTATTAGATCTCCAAAATTGGGGGGACGAAAAATTTGAAGAAATTAAGGATATAGGCCCAGTGGTTGCTAAAAATGTTATTGCTTATTTTAAAGAAGAAGCTAACATAGAAATGCTTAAGCAAATGGAATCCTATGGAGTTAATCTAAAGCAGACTGAAGCAGATAAACCAAAGCAGGTTGCTGCTGATGCACCCCTAATTGGAAAAACCATATTATTTACGGGTACGCTCACAAAAATGGGTAGAAAAGAAGCTCAGCAAATGGCAGAAAATGCAGGCGCTAAAAACATTTCAGCCGTTTCTAAAAACTTGAATATTTTAGTAGTAGGAGAGAAGGCTGGCTCTAAATTGAAAAAAGCCCAAGCCCTCGAAACAGTTGAGATAATGACTGAAGATGAATTCTTAACTTTACTTTCCAAATAGTGCTTTATGTCCAATCAATTTTCCAACGAAATCGTCAAAATGCTTAAATTGCTATTCTACGGTATGATCGTAGTTGTTGCAATCTTAGCTTTGATGTTTTTGAAAAACGGAGTTGAATTGTACGCAAAAGACCTTGTTCCCATCTTCAATAATACAGCAACAAAAGATACACTTGCTAATAAAATTACTAAAACTGAAACACCAGAAATTGAGCAAGATGAACAGAATAAGCAGCTTTCGAAGTCCGAAACTCCTTTGCCTCAATTTGATTATGATACATCAAAATGGTTAGACATTTTAGATGTTATACCAGACGCTATAGTAGATATTAGATATGCAACGGAAAATAATTTCGTAGGAAAACAGATGTATGAATGTGGTAGATGTTTTATGAGAAAAGAGGCGCTCTATCAGTTGGCACTTGTTCAGGATTATTTGAGAGGTTTGGGTTATGGAATAAAAGTCTTCGATTGTTATCGTCCAAGACCTATACAACAAAAGCTTTGGGATAAAGTACCAAACGCATCATATGTCACACCACCATGGAAAGGAAGTGAACATAATAAAGGACTAGCTGTAGACTTAAGCATTGTTGATGCAGATAATAAAGAATTGGAAATGGGCTCAGCTTATGATTACTTTGGGAAAGAAGCCCATCACGATTACTATGGTCACAATGACACGATTTTGGATAATAGAACCCTACTTAAAACTACCATGGAAACCTATGGATTTCATCCGATTCGCACAGAGTGGTGGCACTATTCGTACAGAGGAATAAAATCAGAAATCTTTGATTGGGTTTGGGAATGTCCAGACCAATAAAATAATATCTCTTTAGAGTGGGGCAATAAAAACGCTCTCGTCTCATTAATAAAATGCAATCTATTCAAACAAAAGAAATAGGGACTTCATTAGATATGGAAGGGGCAATTAATAAGAGCCGCTTTCTTATCAGAAAATTCCTATTTTTGCGCACCCAAGTATATTATTCAAAATAAAAGTAATGGCAGTAGAAAAGTTTAAATCAGATGTAGAGGCAGTAGACGGATTAGCAGATGCATATAAAACGCTATCGGCAGAGATTGGAAAAGTGATCGTAGGTCAAACAGATGTCGTCCGTGCAGTTATCACTTCTTTATTTTCAAACGGCCATAGCCTTTTAGTTGGGGTTCCAGGATTGGCCAAAACTTTATTGGTAAGCACCATTTCTGAAGTTTTAGATCTGGATTTTAAAAGAATTCAGTTTACACCTGACTTAATGCCTTCCGATATTACAGGTTCGGAAATTTTGGATGAAGAGCGACACTTTAAATTCAATAAGGGACCCTTATTCGCCAACATTATTTTGGCAGATGAGATCAATAGAACGCCACCTAAGACTCAAGCTGCCTTACTAGAGGCGATGCAAGAAAGGTCTGTAACGGTGAGTGGAGTGCCTCATCATCTTCCGAAACCATTTTTTGTTTTGGCAACTCAGAATCCTATTGAACAAGAAGGAACTTATCCTTTGCCTGAAGCACAGTTGGATAGATTCATGTTTAATATACCGCTGACTTATCCATCTTATCAAGAAGAGATTGATGTTGTAAAAGCAACCACTGCAATCCAAAAGCATGATTTAAAAAAGGTCATGTCAGGGGAACAAATCATGTACTTCCAAGAATTGATTAGAAAGATTCCTATTGCTGAAAATGTTTTGGAATATGCGGTAAGTCTCGTATCAAAAACAAGACCTGGAACCGAAAGAGCAACAGACAAAGTAAACAACTATATTTCTTGGGGAGCGGGTCCCAGAGCATCACAATATTTAGTCTTTGGTGCAAAGTGTAATGCAGCGATCAATGGAAAATATTCACCGGATATTGAAGATGTACAAGCCATTGCAAATTACGTGTTGAGACATAGAATTGTAAGAAACTATAAGGCCGAAGCAGAAGGAATAAGCGAAGAAGATATTATCAAATCATTATTCTAAAGCCTCTTGAAAGTATTAAAATCCCTATTGTACTTTTTTGTTGCCGTTTCCCTTATCATCAGTTTGGTAAGTTTTTTCCTTCCTAATAAAGGTGGATTTGAACGTAGTATTATGATTGCGGCACCTGACTCTTTAATTTTCCAAAAGATCAATCATTTACCCAGCTGGGAGACTTGGTCTCCTTGGAATGAATTAGATAAGACACAAAAAATTACTTATCCAGACAGACTTTCTGGAGAAGGTGCGGTATATTCTTGGAATGGGGAATTAACAGGTACAGGTAAATTGACCATACTTAAGTCTTTTCCCAATGATAGTATTGCCACTAGAATCGATATAGATCAAAATAATTATTCATTTGAGAACTGGTATTTTAACGCCATCGATGATAGTATAAAAGTTACATGGAAGATAGAAACAGAATTGCATGGAATGACGAAGTGGTCTGGACTGATGATGGATCAAATGTTAGGGCCTAGTTACGAGAAGGGATTGCAAAATCTAAAGCAATTGTGCGAATCAAATTAGTTTCATTGCACTATTAAGATTAGCTTAAATTAGAAATTGAAATTATCTAGAATGCACCATTTTTGCATTAAATTGCATCTATATGGAATAAATAAGAAACCATGTCCTACAGAATAAAAAAGGCTGTATTTTTTTTATCCTTGCTTTTTCTTGCCTCTTGTGCAAGGGACATGCCTCAGGGTTGGTCTCCTAAAGCCACAGCATTCGGAAAAATTAATGAAATAATTATTGTTGCAGACGATGAACTTTGGGATGGCCCTACAGGAGATAGTATTAGATTTTATTTTTCTTCTGCCTACCCACTTATGCCCCAACCAGAACCCATCTTTGATCTGAGGCATTTTACCCCTCAAGAATTAAAGAATTTTCCTAGTAGAAAAGAATTGCGAACCTATATGGTGGTTGGTAATCTCAATGACCCTTCTTCGCCTACAACCAAAATGATAAAAGAAGACCTGGGAAGTGAAAAAATACTTCGCTCAAAAGAGGATCCAACGTATACTGTAACCATTGGAAAAGATAAATGGGCAGAGGGGCAAATATTAATGTACTTGTTTGCCTATTCAGAAGAAGCGCTAATCGATCAAATCATTGAAAAATTTCCAAGCTTAGCTGACCGTGTTAATCAACATGATCACAAGAGAATCGAAAATGTAGTCTACTTTAAAGGAGCTAATAATTACTTAGGAAGTCGAATTAGAGATTCCTTAGGTTTTACCATTGATATTCCCCAGGAATATATTCCAGTAATGGAAAGCAAAGAATTCATGTGGATGCGCAAAGAGACACGTGAAGTATCTTATAATGTCATGCTGCACTCACTACCTTATACAGATCAAGCCCAATTGACCAAAGAAGGAATTAAAGAAATAAGAGATAAACTTGGAAGGAGATACATCCAATCTCCCGTTGAAGGTTCCTATATGAAAATCAACGATATTGATTTGCCCATCTTGGAATACAAGACTAATATAAGTGGCAATTTTGGAGTCATCGCCAGAGGTATTTGGGAAATGGAAGCAGACTTCGCTGGAGGTCCATTCTTTTCATACCTATTACTCAATGAAGAAAAGAATCAATTAGCTTTTGTTGATGTTTTTGTTTTAGCGCCAGGAGAAGAAAAACGGAACCATATGCAGCAATTAGAAATGATTGCACAGACTACACGATTCTGATTTAGCTAATATTGTCTATGCTAGTTTTCCTGCAATAAAAGCAGTTGTCCAAGCCGACTGGAAATTGAAACCACCAGTTATACCGTCTATATCCATAACCTCTCCTGCGAAATAAATATTTTTCGTCACAGTACTTTCCATAGTTTGAAAATTGATGCTTTCTAAGCTGACTCCTCCGCAGGTAACAAACTCTTCCTTAAAAGTTGTTTTACCTTCCACTTTATAAATGTCATGAGTTAGCGTTCGGACGATTTTATGAAGTCCTTTTTTGCCCAATTCTCCCCAAAGTTTATGAGCTGGGAAATCGCATTTATTTAAAAAGTATTGCCATAAACGATCCGGAAGTGCGTAAGGTCTAAAATTGCTTAATTGTTTTTTTGGATGGGACTGACTTACAGCTTTAAGATCATTAAAAACGGTTTCTTCATTTTTAATGGACACCCAATTAATATGCACATTAAAGGAATAAGACCTTTCTTCAAGAATTCGAGCACCAAAGGCAGATAATACAATAATAGCAGGCCCACTCATTCCCCAATGAGTGATCAGTAAAGGTCCTTGCGCTTTTAAACCAGTACCCTCAATTTTTGCAGTTGCATTTTCAACAACAATTCCCATCAATTCTTTAATAGACTCAGATGGCATATTAAAAGTAAATAGGGAAGGAACGGGTTCTTCAATTTTATGTCCTAATTTTTCTAACCAAACTAAGCCAGAACGCTTTGGACTTCCTCCTGTTGCGATAATGACCTTATTAAAGATTTGAGTTTTTAAATGTTCTTTAATAAAATGTAATTCCCATTGATCATTAATAGAAACTAAGTCCTTTACACCAGCACCGGTCTCAATTTTAATTTGGAGCATTTTTGCTTCCTTCATGAAGCAATCTATAATTGTTTGAGAATCTTGAGAAAGGGGAAATACGTGCAGATCATCTTGTATGATTAAGGGTACACCTCTTGACTCAAACCATTCCATTGTATCTTCTGTACTAAAAATTTTAAAGGCTTTTTTCAAGGCATTTCCTCCTCTTGGATAAGCCGCAGCAAGAGTTTTGATAGACTTCGTTGCGTTTGTTACATTACACCTTCCACCGCCAGAAACTTTGACCTTTGAAAGTAGCTTTTGTGATTTTTCAAAAATGCTAACTTCAGCTTCTGGGTGATTATTTTTAACTGCAATTGCAGCAAAAAATCCAGCCGCTCCACCACCAATGACTGCTACTTTCATAATGAAAGAAAAGAATCTATTTTACTATTCACTAATTGTTTTAATTTCGTCCCTTGTAAAATTCGAAGCAAGGTATGCCTGATCAAGCATTAATCAAAATTGTCTGTAATAAATTAACCCTTCCAGAAAGATCTATTTCTAAAACTGTAGAATTGCTAGAGGAAGGAGCTACCATACCTTTTATTGCACGTTACAGAAAAGAGGCAACGGGATCTTTAGATGAAGTTCAAATTCAAGCAATTCAAAATCAATGGAATCAAATAATTGAATTGATTAAAAGAAAAGAGTATGTTCTAAAAACCATAGATGAGCAAGGACAATTAACTGATGCTTTAAGAAAGTCCATTCAGGATACCTGGGATATAAATATTCTTGAGGATATTTATTTACCTTTTAAGAAGAAGCGAAAAACACGAGCCGTCAAAGCTAGAGATCTTGGTTTAGAACCTTTAGCCAATATGATTTGGGAGCAAAGAATAAATGACCTAACTAAAGAAGCTAGAGCTTTTATTACTGAAGGAGCATCCAATGTAGAAGCCGTTTTGCAAGGAGCTAGGGACATATTAGCTGAAAGGATCAATGAAGACAGCTACACTCGAAACAAAGTGCGAAAGGCTTTTCTCCAACATGCTACATTTAGTTCTAAGGTGATTAAGGCTAAAAAGTTGGCTGCTGAAAAATTTACGGATTACTTTGATTTTAATGAGAAAGCGCATAAAGCACCAGCTCACCGAGTATTGGCATTATTTAGAGGAGAGCAAGAAGGCTTTCTCAGAGTTAAGTTGAGTGTTGATGGAGAAGCCATGTGTCAGAGTTTAGAAAAGAATATCATAAAATATGAAGCATCTTCATCTTGCAAGAAAACTTTAAGAGAAACGATAAAAGATGCCTATGCTCGGCTACTAGCGCCTTCCATTGAAACAGAGATTAGGAAGTATTACAAAGAGAAAGCCGATCAAGAAGCCATAAGCGTCTTCGCTGAAAACTTAAAGCAACTCTTATTATCTCCTCCGCTTGGCAATAAAAAAATCATGGGAATTGATCCTGGTTTTAGAACAGGTTGTAAAGTGGTCTGTCTAGATGCTCAAGGCAATTTAATTTTTAATGATGCGATATATCCGCATCCTCCTCAGAATAAATTAGATGAGGCACTTCACCAAGTGAAATATTGGATAGATAAATTTCAGATTGAAGCTATTGCAATCGGAAATGGAACTGCGGGGAAAGAAACCTACGCGCTTTTAAATAATGCATCATTTGCAAAAGATGTAACATTGTTTTTAGTCAATGAAAGTGGTGCCTCTATTTATTCAGCTTCTGAAATAGCTAGAAATGAATTTCCTAATCATGACATCACAGTCAGAGGTGCAGTATCCATCGGGAGAAGATTGATGGACCCATTATCAGAATTAGTAAAAATTGATCCTAAGTCGATCGGTGTAGGACAATATCAACATGATGTCAATCAAGTAAAATTAAAAGATGATTTGCAACGGGTGGTTGAAAATTGCGTAAACAAAGTGGGCGTTAATTTAAACACAGCGTCTGAATATTTACTAACCTTTGTTTCTGGATTGGGACCTGCATTGGCTAAAAACATAGTAGCATTTAGAAAAGAAAATGGTTCCTTTGAAAAAATACAAACACTTAAGAAAGTTCCAAGAATGGGAGCTAAGGCCTACGAACAATCTGCTGGTTTTCTAAGGATAAGGGACGCGAAAAATCCACTTGACAATACAGCTGTTCATCCAGAAAGATATCCTTTGGTAAAACAAATGGCGAAAGACTTGAGTACTTCGATCGACCAACTTATTGCTGATCCATCTTTAAGTAAAAAACTCCAACTGCAAAAATATATTTCTCATGATGTAGGGCTGCCAACCATCAAAGACATTTTATCAGAATTAGAAAAACCAGGCTTAGATATTAGAGGAGCAGCAAAAGCATTTGAATTTAGTGCTGGAATAAATAGCATAGAAGATGTAAAGACGGGTATGTACATCAAAGGGATCATCAATAACATAACTAAATTCGGTGCCTTTGTCGATCTAGGAATTAAAGAGTCTGGATTAATTCATATATCTCAAATGGCAGATAAATTTGTTAAAGACCCCTTAGATGTCGTAAAATTAAATCAAGAAGTTCAAGCTAGAGTCATTGAAGTAGATGTATCCAGAAAACGTATTTCATTGAGTTTAAAATCAAATTCTAACTAAGCCCATCTGCTTTCAAAGCTTACATTTATATCAAGTTACATTCTTTAAAGATTAATTTTAATACATTCCATTTAACAACTTTGTAAAACAACAGGGTTTGTGATCGGGAAAACATTTGGACAAGTTCCTCCAAATGAAAATTGCTCACAAATTAAATTCCCAAGACAATCATAGTATGAAGTTGTCCCATCTGAGACTACACAAAAATCTCTAATCTGATATATGCAGTCGCCATTCAATGTGTATTGTGTAATGGAATAATTAGGATTATTTACATACGCAGATAAGAAAGGCAAATCATTTAAAGGATCATCTGGGCAACAATCATCACAGCCAAGAGCTAGTGATGTCATCTGTCCAGGTACTTGTACGATATGCACAGGATTATGATTGACGCCTTGACCTGCTTTATAAACGATGTTTGCTGTTGCAGAAATTGTGGTATTACTCGTCTCAATTTTACCATTCGTATGATAAAGTTTCTTGCCTGTTTCAATACCAGAGAGATATAGATCCTCATATACACAACAATAGCTGGTTTTACCAAATTGACATTCGCCCGCAGTATAAATCTCGCACTCGCCATCTTGAGATATAGAAGCTAAGGTAGCTCTGAACTGTGCATCCAAGGAGTCATCATACCAATCATTCCAAGATGTGCCATCAAACCAAGCATTAGACTTAACAGCTATGCCTCCCATTTCACCAATAAATCCTGCAACAAATACATGCTCATCAATAAGATCCAAATCTATGATTCCTGGCCTAGGGTAAACTTGACCTCCTGTGGTTGCTCCTCCTCCTATCGAAGACCATTGTTGTGTAATCAAGTCAAATTCTGCAAGAAATCTTGTTCCAGCCACGGTCCCTTGTGTACTATTGTCAATGTCTGTGAAAAATCCACCAACGACTAATGTTGTTGCATCTTTTTGTTTTACAACACTTATCCCTTCTCCAAAATTTGTACTTGCAGAAGAGGGCAAATAACTAATAGGATCAAGTGTGAGACGTTGCCAACCTAGGGTGTCCCAATAATATAAGATTGAAATAAGTCCACCTGTGGCAGCTGAAATATAGTTGGCCCGAATCACGGGAAAGTCTTCATATGCTCCAACCTGAAAGTATTGGAAAAGAGTGCCCACTGGATCAATTGGGTCCGGCAACTGTGTCCAACTGGAGCCGCTATAATATTGAATTTCATGTGTGCTTTTATTTAACACTGGATTGTCTTTATGGAAAGCTACAAACAAACCAAGTTGGGTAGCAATCATGTCATCATGAAACCAATCATGTGTTGCGTTATCCGTATGAAAACTATTATGCGGCGCTGTTCTTTCAATAGACCAACTTATCCCATTCCATTTATATAAATAAAAATCGGGATTGTGTGCTAAGGCATAAAGATTCCCTTGGAAGGGTTCAATTTCATAGACATATTGAGACAATGCAAAATTTTCATAAGACACAAAATTTGTCCCATCCCATTTTCCAATTCCTGGAAATCCAAAAACAAGATCCCCACAAGCCAAGACTTCGCCATTAAATTCAGCCAAATCTGTCACATTACAAAATGGAGCCAATCCTTCCCAATCGTAACAAATGGTCTCTTGACATTCTTCAGGAGTAAGCTTAGTGGAATATTCGAATTCTATGCCACAGGGTTTACCACATTTAATGGCCGTCACTTCTACTTTTACATTAAATAATCCTGTGTGTGGGAATGTGTATGTTACAGGTGTATTACCAGGTATATTATTGATTTCGAAAATCCCATTACAATTTATATCAACACCATATGTTTCTAATGCGGAAAGGCCTGTAGGTGTAATGGTGACTTGAGTACCTATTGATGAAAAAGTAAATCCTACTGAAGCTGCATTTGATTGAAAAGTCTGACAGTCTGGACAACAATTGCCAAAATTTAAATTAGAGATAATATCTGCGCCTGTTATATTAACAGTATGAAAAGAGGGCGATGATGGGAAGGTCTGGGTAAAACCGGTTGGCAATGGTGTTTGCTCTTCAACGGTATAAGTGCCAGGAGTAGTTATATTGAAAAAATAATACCCACTGATATCTGTAGTGGCAGTTTGTACCGGTACACCAAGATTGTCTTTCAGTACCATTACCCACCCTGCATCGGCAGGTTCTCCTGGATCTTGCAAACCATCACAATTTTCATCTAGAAATTTATAACCTGAAATAAAGGCACCATTATTACAACATGCGCCTACAGAAAGTACGGCTTGATCTGCTATGATTGTTCCATTGATATTTAAACCCATAGGACTGCCACTATTGTCATTGATCATTTCTGCTCTTAGGATATATGTACTATTGGCTTGTAAAACTATATTGCTTACCGTTCCATCGTCCTCAGGAGGATTGATAAAATTGGCAACCACGGTAGAATTATAGTCAGATAAATCTATTCCAGCTCCAAGACCTGGGCCCAGTAACTTCAAACTTAATTGGTTGTCTACATGAACCAAGTCTTGAATACTCACAGTGGTATTTGAACCACAGACACAAATCTTCCTTTCAAAAACATAAGGGTTTGAAGCGGGTGTTGATTCATTAGAACCTGCATCAAGAAAGGCTGATATATATTTTGAAGGAGGACTTGAAAGGGGTGGCATATCATCCCAAGCACTATAGGTGTCAATTACAAATGCAGGCGAACCAAGATTAACGGGTCCATTATTCGTTGGTGCCGAAGTAAGAATCCACAAAGGATCTTGAACTGCTGTTATACCTGAAGACGAAGCCAGGGTTGAGCCTGTCGCAGGGTCAATCCCTGTGCTAAAATCAAGTATATCAGTAAGGCAAGAAGCGGGAGTACATTGTGCATTTAAAATAGGTAATTGGAAAATGAGTCCTAGACTTATTAGGGTAAGTTTTACGTACAAATTCATGGGATTCAATTGATTTATACTTCAAACTTAATGGGCTTTTATAAAAGCTTCTTAAGAAGGAGAGTAAAGGTAGCTTCGCGAAGACTATCGGTAAATCTTTATTACTTAACGGATATTGCAAAGAAACAAATGCTAAGTAAAGCAGTGTTAAATTTCATATAAAGTAATAGTTTAGCAATACGAGTATTCTTTAAATGGAGTGATAAATTAACCAAGAGAATCAATCTGGTATTTAAAGCTCCTATTTGATAACTGCGGTATTTGAGCTAGCAACTGTGGCAACAGTTTTAATAGTAGCTACAATCCATAAATCCATCTTATGAAAGCGATTCTATGTACTAAATATGGTCCTCCAAGTGATCTGCAATTATCAGAAATTGCAAAGCCCATTATTTCAAAGAATCAAATCCTTGTTAAAGTCCATGCATGCAGTGTCAATTTTCCTGACACTTTAATTATTCGTGGTTTATATCAATTTAAACCTGAACCGCCATTTTCACCTGGAAGCGATATTTCTGGAATAGTGGTCGAAATTGGAGAAGAGGTCACACGCTATGCGATAGGTGATGAAGTCATAGGGATGAGTCCTTGGGGAGGCTTTGCAGAATTTGCTGCAATCGATGAACACTTCGCCATGCCTAAGCCAAAAGAGATTCCTTTTGATAAAGCTGCTTGCTTCCTTTACACCTATAGTACCTCATTGTATGCACTGCAAGAAAGAGCAAAGATTAATGAGGGTGAAACACTATTGGTTTTAGGAGCAGCTGGTGGGGTAGGTCTGGCAGCTGTGGAATTAGGTAAATTATTAGGAGCTAAAGTTATTGCTGCTGCGTCAACGGATGAAAAATTGGCGCTTTGCAAAAATTCAGGAGCTGACGAATTGGTAAATTATAATACGGAAGATTTAAAAAGCAAGGTCAAAGAATTAACAGGAGGAAAAGGAGTTGATGTCATATTGGATCCAGTTGGAGCCAGCTATGCCAACCCTGCCATTCGCACCATGGCTTGGGGAGGAAGATATTTAGTGGTAGGTTTTGCTGCAGGGGAAATTCCAAAAATTCCTTTGAATCTTGCCTTGTTAAAGGGCTGTTCTATTGTAGGCGTTTTTCTAGGGTCATTTGCCATGCGATTTCCAAAAGAAGCCAATCGTTTGAAGCAACAATTGGTTGATTATTATATAGCAGGAAAAGTAGATCCTCATATTTCTAAAAGGTTTAGTTTAGAAAACGCTCCTGAGGCTATTCAGTTAATGATGGATCGTAAGGCTTTGGGCAAATTGGTAGTTTACTTGACATAAAAGATTTTGTCCTTTTCGGTTAAAAATATAATCCGTATATTAATTATTGAAACTAAAATTATTAAAATGAAACACCTAATTTCTCTTTGCTTTGCCTATTTATTATTTTCTATTTATACCTACGGTCAAATTACGATAGATGTGTATCCTGAAGATTTAGATATTGTAGATGCATGTATCCTTGACAACCCACAAAATCACCCTTTAGTTATTGATTACCTTAATAATAATGGAAATGGTCTTGCGAGTTCTGCATGCGGTACCGTCAATAACCCTTGGACCCTTGTAAATGTTCATTATGATAGTTATGGATGTGGAGTATGGATTATTGATGTAGAATGGGAAGTAACTGATGATTGTAACTCTGACCCAGAAATAGTTTACGGGTACATCTCGTTTTATAATATTCAACCCATTTATTTTTCTCAAAATCCAATGGACTTAACAATCAATTGCAGTGATCCAAATGCCCAAGGTATTCTAGATGATTGGGTAGCTAATTTAGGATATGGGGTATTTGAAAATGATTGTCCTGGTATTGAATTGGATACTGTAATAAGCTATTTGCCAAGTTATATAACATGTCCAACTGTCGGATCAATGGATGTTGAATTTGAAGTTTGGGCTACTTGTGGATTATTTGATGCTAGGGCAACAGCTACTGTCACATTCGTTTCTAGTATCATAGAGTTTAGTTCTCCTGCATTGAGTTTTTCTGAAGCTTCTAGTGAAATAGAGTTTTGTGTAGTTAGCAATTATGAATTATACAATGATGTTGATATGCAAGTGAGTTTACTTGATGCTAGTACTGCAACTGACGGAACGGATTTTGGGCCTTTCGTGGGCAATTATACGATTGCTTCTGGTCCAATAGGTACGCGATGTTTTACAATTCCAATTATTGAGGATAATCTGGTTGAATTAGATGAAACAGTCGTTCTAAAGATTGTTGATTTGAGTTCAGCTAGTAATGAAGAAATAATAGGATCGCTGGATCAAATGATTATTTCAATTTTTGACAATGATGATAATGACAATGACTTGGTAGAAAATTCAGTTGATAACTGTCCGATTAATTTTAATCCTTTCCAAGAAGATATTGATGATGATGGTGTAGGAGATGTCTGTGATAACTCGAATACAGTTTCTCAGGTTACAGAAATTCAAGATAATTTATATTTAAATAAAATTTATTCTGGAGTAATATTGAAAGACCAGAGTGGTAAATGTTGGATGATCACTGCTCAAGAAAACGGTAATCTCAAAACTACTTTGGTGGAATGCCCAGATAATTAGGAGTCTATTGAGAATAGTTTTTGGATAAATTTTCATGCTGTTTTTCAGTTTTAAGGGATTATATTTATATGAAACCTAAAATTGTAAAATAATGAAACAAGTCCTAACACTAGCAATAGGTCTATTGCTCAGTCTCAAAATTGGTGCGGAAATTAACGTAGATCAACCGCCCATGTTTTTAGAAATTTTTGATGAATGCATTTTAGCAGACCCTCAATTGAATCAGGAGGTAATCGATTACTTAGCAAACAATGGATATGGTATGGCTAGCTCTAATTGCGGAACTGTAATTGATCCGTGGCAAATTCAATTTATCATGTGGGAAGATATAGGTTGTGGTGAATGGATCGCCGATATTGAATGGTTGATCGAAGATGATTGTAATTCAGAGCCTGTAATGGAATATGGTCAAATCTTTATTACGCAAACAGAGCCACCTTATTTTTCTACCTTTCCCCAAGACATCACGATCAATTGTAGTGATCCAAATAATCAAACCATTTTGGATGATTGGTTGGAAAACTTAGGAGGCGCCGTTTTTGAAACCAACTGTTCTGGTTTTAATCTTGATACTTTTATTTATTATTATCCTTCAAATATTAGCTGCCCAAGTAATGAAACCATGCAGGTCGAATTTGAAATAATTGCCTGTGATTTTATAGGAGATATTGCAAGTGCTAATGTGTATTTTTCTACCACTACAATTGAATTCACCGATCCAAATATTAGCTTTTCGGAAGGAGATGCGAATATCGAATTTTGTGTTGAGTCTAATTTTGATCTATTCGATGAAGTCATTATGGATGTCAGAATATTAGGATCAAGTACGGCTGATAATGGTGTTGACTATGGACCCACAAATCTAGTAGAAAGTTATTCCATACCAGCAGGACCTGCAGGAACAACTTGTTTTACCATCCCTTTGATAGAAGATAATTTGGTTGAGTCAGTAGAAACACTTGATTTAAAAATCATAAATCTTAGTTCATCAAGTAATGAAGAAACCATAGGTGCAATAAATGAAACCACTATCAGTATTTTGGATAATGATGACAATGACAATGATCAAGTAGAAAATTCAATTGATAATTGTCCCAATGTTTTTAATCCTTTCCAAGAAGATATTGATGAAGATGGAACAGGAGATGTTTGTGATAATTTGAATACCGTATCTCAGGTTACTGAGATTCAAGATAATTTATATTTAAATAAAGTATATTCTGGAGTTATATTAAAAGACCAAAGTGAGAAGTGTTGGATGATAACTGTTCAAGAAGATGGTACTATGAAAACCACCTTGGTGGAATGTCCAGATAATTAAGATCAATAAACCACTAAGCTATTTTGCTTTCTGAGATATTTTCAATTGAATAAATTTATTCGATTTTATAAAAATACCTTATAACTAAAAGCATAAAATTAATTTTTGCAGATTATTTAAAAATTCGCTTGTAGTGTGAAAACTGCTACAAGTAAACCCCTTTTGTATGTATTCTATATACTTCAATAGTGCCTTTGTAGCATTTAGTCTTCTAGCTTAGTTATACCTTTACATAACATTTTAACACAATCATATCATTAAGGAAGCCTGCATTAATTATTGCAAGCCTATTATTTATTTTAATTCTTTATCCCAAATTAATGCTTATGAAAATTTGTGTTAGATATGCAATAATTCTTTTCTTTCTTCTTGTACAATTTAGCAATTCAAGTGCTCAATCACTGCTAAATATTGAAGGACCCATGAGTTTCAGTTCTTTAGGAAAGGGACAGGTAATGAATGATTACATTTATAATATTGCAGTTGATTCAATGGGCAACCTTATTGAAGTTATACCAGGAAGAATTCTTAATTATCCTGATACCTTAACGGCATTACAAGATGTATATATTTTTGAAAATGGTGATTTAATATTTTCATTAGACTGTGGTTGTGTATATGTAAGATCGTACGGTAAATGGAAGAATTTGACTACAGCTGACGATTTACCAACAGAAACTCATTGGTCTAATATTTTAGAGATACCTGCTGATATAGCTGATGGTGATCAAAGGGATGATGCAGATGCTGACCCACAAAATGAAATACAAAGCTTGGAAGAAGTTTTGTCCATAAACAATAGTGCTGGATCCCAAAGGATTAGTAACCTTTCTATGCCTATTTTTTCAAATGATGCTGCCAATAAACTTTATGTAGATTTAATGGAAGCAAGCATTCAAGAAGAGAGCACGGAGGTTCATGATGGCAATACGATTAATTTCAGTTTATCTGCTAATACAATTTCTGGAGAAATTATCCCTTCAAACATTCAACTATCAACTTTGCAAAATGATGCAGGATTTATAAGTAATGAAATTGATGGAAGCATTTCCAATGAGATTCAGAATGCACAAGAAGTTTTATTAAACACCCCCTACGATTTTAATAGTGATTTAGTCCATGAAACAGAAGTTGAATCCGCACTACTTGCATTAAATGATCGGTTAAATTTAAACTTAGATTCTGACCCGCAGAATGAAATACAAACTTTAGATCAGGTATTATCCCATGGCGCCAATGCAGGTGGCTTGAGTATCACAAATTTAGCGACACCTTTGTTAGAATCAGCTGCTGTCAATAAGCAATATGTGGATGATCTATTTCTAACAATAAATGCAAATGAGCTAACAGTATCTGATGGCATAGGAATCGATTTATCTTTATCGAATGATACATTGCATGCGCTAATTATACCTTCAGCATTATCCCTTTCTAGTTTTAATAATGATGCAGGATTTATTACAGTTGAACAAGATGGAAGTTCGAGCAATGAGTTGCAAAATTTAGAGAATGTACTTGGAATAAATAATAGTGCAAACAACCAAAAAATTATAAATCTGGGATTCCCAACAGAAAGTAGTGATGCAGCTACAAAAAACTATGTTGATATTGTTTATTCAACATTCAATCAAGAAAGCACAAGTGTACAAGACGGAATTTCGCTTGATTTAAATATGACGAATGGAGTCATTAGTGGAGAAGTCATACCATCACAAATTTTAACCTCGTCCCTAAGCAATGACGCAGGATTTATAAATGCAGAGATAGATGGAAGTATAACAAACGAATGGCAAAACGCTGAACAAGTTGACCTAGTTATTCCGAGAGATATTGATGGAGATTTGCAAAATGAAAACACCGTAGAAGACTTCATTCAAAAACTGGCCAATGTGGTGGCTGCAGATAATGACAATGATCCGACAAATGAAATTGAAACATGGTCCAGCCTGTCTGGTAAGCCTGACGGCTTCATGGATAATATCGATAATGTAGATGATGCGGATGCTAATCCAACTAACGAACTTCAGACTTTATCTGAAGTCTTATCAGAAGGTTCTGATGCAGGTACAAACAGAATAAGTAATTTGTCGAATCCAATAAATAATCAAGATGCAGCTACAAAGTCTTATGTAGATAATGCCATTGTAATCAATGGCGGAGAAGCAACTACAGTAAGTGATGGGATCAGCATCGATTTTGAAATGAATGGAAATGATATATCCGCTGAGTTAATCCAGAGTGCAATTTTTACATCGAGTATAAATAATGATGCTGGATTTATACAAACTGAAGTTGATGGTTCCGTAACTAATGAAATTCAGAATGCTAAACAAGTACTTCTTACAGACCCTGATGATGTTGATGGTGACTACATTCCCGAAACAAACGTAGAAGATTTTCTTACTGCTTTACATCTAAATCAAATTTTTGATCTTGACGAAGATCCTACAAATGAAATTCAAGATTTGCGTGATGTGCTCTCTGTGGATTCAGATGCTGGAGGACTAAAGATTCGAAATCTAGGACAGCCATTATTAGATTCAGATGCAGCTACCAAATCCTATGTTGATAGCCAAGTGGGTTCATCAATTTATTTAAACGATGGAATTCTTCAAGAAAATAGAATTTTCGAATTAAATGCAAATTCACTTATTATGGCGCAAAATGGGGATCCTGTATTGTGGTTAGATGCCTTTACAGGAAACTACTATTTTGGTGATGTTGCAACAAATCAAATTATTGAAATTGATGCACCAAATAATAAATTTAAAGTATCAACAGATTCTATACAATTTTCCAATTTTGGACTTGGAAACAATATAACATCAGCTAATTATAATTTAGGAATAGATGAAGAAGGAAAAATTGTCGAACAATTATTACCCTCAATAATTGTGGAACAAAGCAATATAAATGTAGTTGCCATAGAATCACTTGATGGGAATCTCGTCAGCCAAAGCATTTATTCGAACACCGTAAACTTGAGCCATAAAGCTGTTTTGCATATTAGTTTTTCTATAGGACTTAACAATATTAAAAATGCTAATGATACTGATATTGTCGACGGGATTTTAAGAAACTTAGGTGTCTATCTATCAGTAAATGGAGTAAGAAAATCTATTGATTCCATTCCTTTTGCATTGACTAGCTCTGGAGGTTCAAATGGGACCCTAGTATTATCAGGAAGCTGTTTTGTAAACCTGGATGCAGGAGACTTTGATTTAGAACTTATAGGGTTTGTTCAAGGAGGATCAAGTTCAATTCAAGCAAACTTTGCTGGAGATAATTCCTATGATTATATTCAGGTATTTGCAAATTATAACTAACAAGACTTTTGAATTAATAATAAAAAAAATCAAACCCTACTTTAATAATTGTGCGCGTTTTTTTTCATTTTTAATAATGCTGTAGAAGTCTTCAATAAACTGAGTCATACGTTTTCTTGAACCCTCACTTAAATAATCAGCATCTGCTGCAAGTTGGTAGATATCTTTTTCTATAGCTATAAAATATTTTACACCCTCTTCTAACTCAGCTAAGCTTAATTTT
>CALGNN010000022.1 GCA_937961455.1 uncultured Saprospiraceae bacterium | reverse complement strand
GACTGGGACTTACATCATGAAGGCACAGATTGGAACAACAGTAACGACAGAATTGATACAAATCATACAAGAATAAATGCGGATGCGAATGCAAAAAGGGAGATTGAATAAAGATTTGATCTTCCCTTTTAAAAACGCCATCTGAGAAAGAGAAGTATTATTATTGAATTATAGAAGCGCTGGAAAATGAAAATTTTCTGGCGCTTTTTTTATTGTTTAAAAGCACCAACTAACCAGTCTATTTCAGATTTAGTAATAAGCAAATTATAAATCGCATTTATCTTATTAAACTGTGCAGTGAGCAATTGATTTTGAACGGTTTGAAAATCTAAAGAATTAATCTGACCCGCCTTGAAGCGTTCTTCGGTCATCAATAAATTTTTATTGGCTAATTGAATTTGTTCATCAATTAAATTCAACAATAAATTTTGATTTTTAAAATTGCTAATTAAAATATCTAATTGATTTTTTAATGCAACTTGGGCTTCCAAAAAACTTAATTTATTGAGCTCTTCTTGTAATACAGCTGCTTCGATATCTTGATTTTTTAATCCACCGTCATATAGATTCCAATTAAAGTTTGCATTCAACCCTAAATTAATTCGATTACTAAATTGAATAGGGAAGGGCTCCCCTGTATTTGGATTTTCTTCAAAAAACTTAAATGCACTTTCTGAAAGACCTAAAGATCCAGATAAAGAAAGGGTAGGTTTTAAATTTGCCTTTCTCAATCTTGTATTTAATTGATCAAGCTCAGAAAGTAGCATAAGAGTTTTTAAAGTATAATTTTCCTCTTCCAAACTAGCCTTTAATTTCAACTCATCAATTTCTTCTATGCTTACAGATAATTTATCAACAAATTGATATGGAACATATGTAAGCTCATTTAATACATTAGAAAAAGTTCTCTTCGCAATATCTAATTGTGATTTTTGATTGACAATATTTATGGAATCACTAAGTACCGCATTTTCAAATTGCACTAGATTAAACGAATTGGAAACCCCAAAGGATTGTTTTGTATTTTCAAATTGAATACGAGACTGTGAAAGTTTTAAATTTTGACGAAGTACGTCAAGACGTTCCTCTTGAAATAAGACTTCATAGTATGCCTGGATAATGGACTTGATGAGATCATGTGTTTCAAGGTTTTTTTGCAACTCTTGCTGAACCACAGCCGATTCGAGTTGTTCCTTTCTAATTTTAATTCTTCCTCCATCTAAGACAAGCCACTGGGCATCAAGACTCGCCCCCAAACTCGTATTGTTGTATGTTCCTCGTAAAAAGCTGGCGGGATTATTATCATTAATGGTCGTGTTAGTAAAAAATCCATTAAGATCTACTGTCGGCCCTTTACCTGCTCTGGCCCAAGTGTTATTGTTTTGACTTATGGAAATGGATTGCTCAGCTATTTTGATTCCAAAATTATTTTCTAATCCAATACTAAGGGCTTTTTCTAAAGTCATGCTTTCTTGAGCACCTAGCCAAGTAGTTAAACTTATCAATAATACTGTAGCTATGAATTTCATTAAGATTTTTTTCATTACGCAATCAATTGAGAAATTTGTAAACTGGCGAACACAAGAAGGCCGATAAATGCAAGAAAGGTAATTGCTAAAACTAAGCTTAGTCCCCAAGGATGAATCCTTCCTTCATAAGCAGGTTCAACTGAAACCGCAGTCACAGATTCTCCAATCCATAACTGGGTAGAAAATCTTCGAATCATATTAGCTAAGCTTAATAGTGCAGGAATTAAAACCAACAAAAAGAAGGTGCCAATCATCAATCCAAATGCTACTGCTATGGCCATTGGGATTAGGAATTGTGCCTGTACGGAATTGTCCAACAAAAGTGGAAGTAATCCTGCAACCGTAGTTACAGTAGTTAGGGTTATAGGACGAAATCTTGATACCCCCGTGTCGTACAAAGCCTTTTTAAAAGTATTCCCCTCTTTAATTTTTTTGTTGAAAGTGGATATAAATACAAGGGCGTCATTGATAAAAATTCCTATTAAGGCAATGACACCAAGGATGGAAAGTAAACTGATAGGAAGACCCATAAACCAGTGCCCAAATCCTACACCAATAAATCCAAATGGAATTAACATGAAAACAATTAAAGCTTGGCTGACCGAACTAAATGTTATAATTATAATGAATAACATCAGCAAGAATATCATAGGCAATACGCGCTGCATCGATTCCATCACCTCTTGCTGATCCCTTGCCTGACCTTCAATACCTACTTTAACATCTGGATATTTTGCCAGCACCCTAGGAATAAGAACCGTATTAATATCGCTATTGATGTCACTGACAGAAGCCTTATCATTTCCAACATCGGCAGTTACTCTTATCTCTCTTTGTCCATCTATATGGTTGATTGAAAGAACTCCTCTTTCTGTCTCAAAGCTTACCAAATCTGCCAATGGAATCGATTGTCCTTGAGGTGTTCTGATTCGCATTAATGAAAGATCGGCCAAAGAACTTCTATCTTCTTCTGCAAATCTGACCCAAACTTTGACTTCATCTTGACCTCGCTGTAAGCGTTGTATTTCAGCGCCAAAAAATCCTTGCCGAACATAGCGCATGATGTCTCCTAAGGTAAATCCCAAATTATAAGCTTTGGGTTTTAGATTCAGTGAGACCTCCTTTAATCCTATTTTATTTGAATCATCTATATCTACCAAGTCAGGGATTTTCGTCATTTCAGACTTCAATTCTTTGACCGCATCATTTAATGCTTCAGAATTGGTACTTAGTAATGATATAGAGACAGGATCGCCAAAAATATTTCCTAATCCAAAAATTAATTTTTTTGCATCATGAATTGGGCCTAATTTTTCTCTCATAGTCTTGGTGACAATTCTATTTGAAAGCCCTGCTCGCTCTTCTCCATTTAATAAGTAGACACGCATTCTTCCCACATTAGTATTGGGTCCTACAGTCATCTCTACTTTTTCAATGATGTTTTTCTCGCCTGCATAATATTCTTCTGACAATTCCTCATTTGTAGCCCAAGCCACTTTGTTGATAGAGTCGAGAATATTAAATACCTCTGCCTCTCTTGCTCCAGAAGGCAACTCTAAATCAATTCTAAAATCATCTTGCTGTACAAAAGGAAAAAATGTTCCTTTGATGAGTCCCCCTTGAAATGCTCCTGCGACTAACATTAATCCGGCGATACAAATACAAAGAGTCGGAATGGGAAACTTCATAGAGAAATTTAAAAGAGGACCGTACATCTTATGGCGCATAAAATCCATGATCTTATCAAAAAATCTAGTAACTACAGATCCATTGCCTTCCCTTAATGCCTTAGAATGAGCAATATGCGCAGGTAAAATTAATGCGCCTTCTATTAATGAAAAGATTAAAGTGAAGATGACCACGATCGCTAGCTCTTTGAAAACATCGCCCAAAAAACCATCAATAAAAAAGAACGTTGAGAAAGCGACGACGGTTGTAATAATAGCTGAAGTTACAGCAGGTAATACTTCCATGGTGCCGTTTAATGCAGCATCCATGGGCTTAGCTCCCCGTTCGTAGTGTTGATAGATATTCTCTGCAATCACAATTCCATCATCTACCAAGATTCCAATTACTACGATCATTCCAAAGGTCGATATTACATTTATAGTAATGCCTAAGTAAGATGCTGCGATAAACATTCCAGCAAAAGAAAGTGGAATCGCTAAGGCTACCCAGAAGGCTAAGCGGAGATTTAAAAACAGGGCCAATAATACCAATACTAATACAAATCCAATAAGTCCATTTTCTTTCAAAAAATTTATTCTTGTATTTAAGTATTGTTTACCATTCCTAATCATGGTAGTGGTGATCTCAGGATATTTTTTATTAAAATCTTTGAGGTAAGCTTCTGTTGAATTAGAATTTTGAAACATGTCCTCATCCATCGTATTGTACACAGTGACCAATACAGCAGGATCTCCATTTACATAACTTCGTGTAGGATTGTCTTCCCACTTATCTTGAACATTTGCAATTTGTTCGAGTCTGATCAAACCGCCATTCTCACTGCTTCGGATGATAATGTCTCTAAATTCTGATGCGTAGTAATTTTTATTTTTAGCTCGAATAAGTAATTCTTCTTTTTCTGTTTTAATGGTTCCTCCTGTTGAAAGAAGATTTGTCTGAGCTACCGCAGCAACTGCCTCATCAAAGGTGATGTTGAGTGCTCTCATGTCGGATTCCCTAAAACTTATCTCGATTTCTTCGGCAGGGAATCCTTCTAATTTTACATTAGATATGCCATCAATTGCCAATAATTCATCCTCTGCGATTCGAGCATAATTTTTTAATGTCTTTAAATCCAAATCTGCACTCAATGAAAAAATATATGACTCCGCTAACTGTTCTTGTTTGAAGATTATTGGAGGTTCCATGGCTATGGGGAAAGAGTTGATTCGGTCAACTGCATTTTTGACATCTTGCACAGCCAGATCGATATCAAAGCCTCTTTCAACTTCAACGATGACAGTTGCACTATTTTCATTAGAGGTAGAGCTGGTGCGTTTCACTCCTTTGATCCCAATCATGTTTTCTTCGATCTTCGTAACGACACCTTCTTCCATTTCTTCAGGAGAGGCTCCGGGATAGACCGTTTGAATATTAATAAACCTAGAAGGTTGCTCTGGGAAAAAGGTCGTCTTAATTTGAAGCAGACTAAAAATTCCAACAATCAAAAGAAAAACCATCAGAAGATTGGCAGCTACAGAATTCTTTAAGAAAAAACTAATTATGTTTCTCATGATCTAGTTTTGTTGGGTGACTTTCTGCCCTTCATAGAGCGTATTTACTCCTGAAGTAATGATCTGATCATCCTCTTCAATCCCTTTTGCAAATACCAAAGATTCATCCCTGCCTACAATTTCAATGGCCTTTTTATGTACCACCGAATCAAGGAAAACATATACATGATTTTGATCAACAATAGCTTCTCTTGGTAGGGCAATCGCACCTTTGATTCCTCCAGCATTAAGGCTGCCTTTTAGGTACATACCATCCCTAAGTCCTGATCCACTCACTGAAATGTATAGCGGAACACTTTGCGTACTTTGATCAATTTGTCGGCTCACTCTAGAAACCGTCCCATAATAGTTTTTGTCGAGTTCTTCCGAATACAATTTTACGGATTGACCAATCCCCGCATATTTAAGCTGATCCATAGCTAAAGGAGCAATGAGTTCATATTTAGAAGTATTCATCGCCCTTCCAAGTGAAGCACCTTGGTTAACAAGCGAACCAGGATAGACATTAAGAGATAGTAATACACCGTTAAAGGGCGCATAAACGCTAAAGTTTTTTAAGCGTTCTTCTTGAGCTTTAATGGTATAATACTGATTGTAAATATTTTTTCCAGCTACAAAATATTTTTCCTGTTGGTTGGAAATTTTAGGTAATGCACGTACAGGTCTTTCTACATCAAATTCATCTAAATACTTTTTCCATTTATCAAAAGCAAGCGGATAATCAAATTTTAAATCAGGCATGATTTGAGTAATCGAATTTAAAAGACTGCTCCGCTGAGCATGAAGACTTAATCTTTCATCTGTACTTTCAATCTCAAATAATAATTCACCTTCAGAAAAATAGGAGCCCTCCTTAAGCTTGTTGTTGACATCTAATAATCTTCCTGTTGCTTCTGCTGCAATATCGATTTTTTCAAAGGCACTTAACCTTCCATCGATTTGAATGGTATTTTTAATAGTAGAGCGTGCGAAAGATTTTGTCACGACAGGTCGCAATATTTCTTTGACCTCATTATCCGTAATCGTTGATTCCTTTTGGGCTGAAAATTTTTGGTAAATAAAACTGCCGCCTATCAAAATAATGGCGGTCAATATTCCTGAAATAATCCATTGTCTGATTTTCATAATTCTATAGAAGTGTTTTCAACTGATAAAAGGATGTATAGTTCTTTCAATATCTTTTTTGATGTGTTTAATTCTTTTTTAGAAAATTTCTTTAAAAGCAATTCATCATACTCATTTTTCGCATTTTCAATTTTGTCCTTAAAGTGAATGCCTTTTGTAGTTAAGTAAATTTTCTTGTTTCTCCCGTCTTCCTCGTCTATGGTTCTTTTAATCATTCCAGAATCTTCTAAGGCGACGATCATTTTATTGATGCTACTCTTTGTTTTAATTAATGATACACCAAGATCTTTTTGATTAACACCGTCCTTTTGCCAAAGATCTGCTAGGACACCAATACAGGAGGGAGGAAAGTCATAACCTGCATTTTTCAATTTAGGTTTAGATTTTAAATTAATAAGACGAGCAATTCTGTTTGTCAAAAAACCAAAATGCTCAAATGGATCAAATTTTTTGTGCATAAACAGAAACTTAAACTGCTAAACTATCAAATAGTTCATTAGTGAACTAATTATTTTCATGATTTTTGCTTAGAATATGATTAGACTATAGTAAGATTGATTTTATGGCGCTTAGAAGAAGAAAAAATTTTAAAGAAGAAGACTTATATGAACCCATGCATAAATGGTTGATCAATCAAAACTATGAGGTTCAAGCAGAGGTAAAATCTTGTGATATTGTGGCGCTAAAAGATGATACCATAACCATAATAGAATTAAAAAAATCATTCAACCTCCAGTTGGTCTATCAATGTATCAAAAGACAAAAAATTGGACAATATGTATATGCTGCATTTGCAACACCTAAAAAGACCAGAAGAAATAAAAATATAGAAAACGCCAAAATGTTAGCGCGCCAATTGGGCATAGGTATCATACTAATTCACTTATATACCAAAAGCAGTGTAGTTGAATTATGTGTCGAAGCTAAACTTTCTACCAAAAGAAAAAATCATAGAAAGAAAAAGGCGATGCTCAATGAATTTAGCAAACGCACAGGTGATTATAATGTAGGCGGCAAGAAAGGAAAAATTATTACCTCCTATAGAGAAGCTGCAATTAAGGTGTATTATTTACTCCAGCAGTTGACGGAAGCCTCGCCAGCTGAACTCAAAAAATTAGGTGCTCCAGCTAATACGGGTAATATATTACGTGACAATCACTACGGCTGGTTTCATAAAATTAAGAGAGGTAGATATACCTACGATACGGATCTTGAAGAAATGAGAAGCAACTATCCAGAAATCATACGTGATCTGGAAAATTCTTAGAAGCAAATTTTTATTTGTACTTTATAGGTAATTTTCATCACGAAAAACAAACAAAATGAATACGAAAACTATCGTCGGTATGCTGGTTGCAGCCATCATCATGTTTATGTGGCAATTTATGTCATGGAGTGTATTGAATGTGCATGCAACTGAATTCGGTCACTCTCCCAATCAGGATAAAATTCTGACATTCCTTGGAGAAAATTTAGAAGAAGGAACCTACTTTTTACCTCATGCACCTCCAGGCTCAAGTATGGAAGAAGCTCAAAAGTTTATGGAGCCCTACATGAATAAACCTTGGGCAAAGGTGCAATACAATGATTCATTCGATGACAATATGGGAATGAACATGTTTAGAGGATTTACAGCAAATTTGCTGGCTGTATTTTTATTGATCTGGATATTAATGAAAATCCCCAGCAACAATTTTGTTACGACGCTCTTGGCAACATTAGCCGTCGGAGTTATAGCTTACATTAATTTCCCCTATATCAATTCCATTTGGTTTGAAGGAAGTTCTATAGCATATTTAGTAGATACCATAGTACAATGGGGAGTCGTCGGAGCTTGGTTAGGATGGTGGTTGAATAGAGGAAGCTAATTAGAAATTCAAGGAGCCAATCTCCTCAGTTAAAATAAAATAAAGCCCGCCCAATCAGCGGGCTTTTTTAATTCCTTTTTATTGTTTTATAATCTTAGTACTCAATATTCTTTTGCCATTTAAGTCATTCAATACTAATTGATAACTGCCTGAGACCCATGATTCAGCATTGATTTGCTTTGTATAATTTTCTTGATCAATCATTAGCTTATTTTCTTTCAAAATCAACTTACCAGTATTTGAAAATATTTCAAGATTGATTTCACTATGTTTTAAACCGCTTAGCTCAAGTTGGAAGTTTTCATCGAATGGATTGGGATTAATTTTGATAGTTTGTGTTTTAAAATCATCAGGATTTATTGAGCTTGGGTTGCCTGTACTTTGGACTGAAATATCATCGATATAAATACCATCTTCATCAACAAGACCATCAGAAGACATTTTAAATTGAATATAAATTTCCTGACCCTTATAATCCTCAAGGTCAATTTGCTCTAAAACCCAATCTTCTTGAATTCCCTCATAAAGGGGCATATCGAAATCTTGAAATACGGAACCATTCACCGTATATTTTCCGCAGACTGGGGTAAATGAATTTCCATCTGTCGAAATAAGAACCTGTGCATAATCATAGGTAGTTTCGATATTCCACTTTGCATAAAAATTTAAAAAAGCTGCTCCACCTTCTTCAATATAAATGGGATCTTCTAATTGAACTATCGCATTATAGTTGCTTGGATAAGGACCATCTGGGCTATCTGTCAAACTATGATCCTCACTAAAAAAAGTCGATTGCGTAAAAGCCCATTCATTACTGAAATTCCAAAGCGATTCATCATCCATGGTTTCTTCGAAAAACGTTGTAAGTCCATTTGAAAGGTAAACCTTACTAATCGTATCATATGCAATGTAGTCTCCCATATTTATACCCAAAACAAATTCTATCTTACTTCCATCAACTGTTGAAGCGTCAATATCATAGTTTACAATAAAGCTTTCTTCTTGCAGATGATTTAAGTCCCAAGAATTATTTGAAATAGCAACCGTTAAACCAGGACTTATTGCTGTTGCCTCTACACTAACATTTCCTTCTAATAGTCCGAATTTAAAAACATCAAAATCTAAAACTCCTTGAAGATCAAAAATGTAATCTCCACTATTTTGCTCTTGAGCTTCAGCATAATTAAGTAAGATATGAGCGGCTAAAAGATTTTGTTTTAGAGCAGATTTGTTGAGTCGGTCAATCTCTGACTCAGGGGGCCAAAATCCAAAACTTCCATCTCCGACTTCTGGAGTAAGTGAATAAATTTTATTCTTTGTAAGCTCCTCTCCAAACATCCAATCATCGCTGACTCCATTTACGGTGTATCCAACCGTTTCAGATCCTGTGCCAGCAAAATATTTATTTTCCTTGGTCATGAGATCAGAAAAAGCAGAAAAACTTGCATGATCATTGGTGACCTGATCACTATAGCCCCAAGGATAAATGAGTAAATTTCCAAAGGTGTGATAATTCAAACAAACTTTAAAATTATAGCTTTCGCAAAATTGTTTGACGGCTTGTGTTTCAGGCTCAGAAAAAGCTGAGGGTCCTCTATAAACTGCAGATGAAGAATCTGGTGATGAACCGATATCATCATAAGCCCATTGATAACCATAGTTTCTATTGAGATCTACACCATGTACTTCTCCATCAGCTCCAACTCTTCTGTTCTTTCTCCACAATCCTCCACCATTTGGATTGCTGGTTTCATTGAAGACATATCCATCTGGATTTACACATGGCATAAAATACATTTCAGTATGGTCTACCAAATATTTCACCTCATCATTCGTCTCGTAATTTTCTAACATATACCATAGGTAGAAAATCATTTGAGATAAACTGTTTGGTTCTCTTGCATGATGGAGTGCTGTATAAAGCGCCTTGGGTTCATCTTCTTCAATCGAAGGATTATCTGAAAGACGCAACCAATGAATGGGGCGATCTTCATGAGTCGTGATTCCTTCAATCGTAAATTTTTCACTGATAAGTGAAGGGTAGAGCTCATGCATTTTATCAAGTTCATCCAGCATTTCTTGATAAGTAAAATATCCCGCCATACTACCAGCTTGATAGTTTTGAGGCGTGGCATAATTAAATCCCGAATCACCTTCAGTACAGTGATCATCCCTATCATGTAGATCATGATTATGCGAATGACTGTGTTGTTCTTGGTAAAAACGAACTACATCATCTATGACAATTTCAAACGGAATTCCATGCTCTTGAAGGAGCGCAATTTCTTTAGCACTAAAATCATTGATGAGAAATTTACCAGGTCTTATGATTCCGTGATCGCATTCTAATCCTAAAATGGCTACTTCTTGAATAGCGTGATTTGTTAAATCAATTTTAACTCGGCTATAAAGTTCAGCTTCATTTTGACTATAAATAGAAAAGCAAAAAAACATTAAAGTGATAGTTAGTAGGCGAATTTTCATGGCTTTACAATTTTAAGTATCCAAAACTAAACAATAATAGCCATAAATATATCTGATTGTTGCAAGCTATATAACAGTTGATTTGAAATATTATGACTGAATTAAAGGATTTTAGTGTAGCTATTTTTTCATCATTGTTTGAATGAAAAACCCTACTTTAATTTCCAATAAATCCTATATTTGCATCCCAATTAAATGGCGTGGTAGCTCAGCTGGTTAGAGCGTCGGATTCATAATCCGGAGGTCGAGTGTTCAAGTCACTCTCACGCTACAAAGGGATTCAATTTTTTTTGAATCCCTATTTTTTTTCAAATGCCCAGAAAATATTTTCTAATCCCCACGCTTATATCTAGCTTCTTCCTCCTGAACCGTATCTTCTCCCAAATTTCTCCAAGCATACCTATCAGACCAAGCATGTTTTTCGCCAAGAGCAATTGAGGCAATCATTTCTCCAACCACGGGACCCATTTTAAATCCGTGCCCTGATCCGCCCGTTCCAATACTTAAGTTTTCGATCTCGGGATGTCGATCAATCCAAAAGTGACCATCTAAGGTATCTGTATAACAACAGCGCTTTGTGAATACTACAGGATCATTTTTTAAACATGGTAAAGATTCTTGAATAAATTCTTCCAGTTGTTGTAGATCAGATGCATAAACCTTTCTCTCATCAGTCAGAGGATTGAGTTCCAGTCCATCACTATGTAAAGCCAACTTAACCACTTTCTCTTTTGGATGAAATGGGAATCCATACCAACCTGTGCGCGCAATGTCCGCAGCAAAGGTGGGAAATTCATGGAAATTAAAAAGATGCGGACGGGAAGCTTTAATATGAAAAATAGGGTGGCCCGTCACCTTAATAAAGGGCTGCAATTCGGGAAGTAAATAGGGACTTGAATTACCTGCGCATATAATGATATGGTCCGCATGAAAAGAATCAGAAGAAGTAGTAGAAACACCAATGGCTTTGTTAGATTCATACAAGATCTTATCAACTTCTTGATTTTCTATAATCTCCACACCTAAGGATCTTAATTTATCTGCAATTAGCTTTAAAGATTTTCCTGACTCTGCAAATCCACCCATAGGATTATAAACAGCATTTCGGTAAATACTTTTTTCAAAGGCTGGAAAACTGCTTTTCAAATCTTCCTCATTGAGAAATTCATGTTCAAAAGATCGATCCACAATATTTTTGTAGCAAATAGACTCGTAGCTCGTTCCTTCCAAAGAAATCTCATTTTTAGAAAGAAGCATATATCCATTTTCATGATAGATCGGCTCTTTGAATAAATCATTCCAATCATGCCAAAGCTCCATGGATCGAAGCGCCATTTCCATGTATTCAATGTCTGAACCGTAGTCAAATCGAATGACCTTACTTATATCTGTTGATGCGGCATGAGGATGTGGAATGGTACCTGGATTCAAAACAGCAACCTTATACGATTGCTTTGATAATTCGTATGCTGTTGATAATCCAAAAATACCAGCTCCAACAATTAGGAAATCTGGGGATGTCATATTCTAATATAATAAAGTTGTAAAAAGATCAAGCTATTTTAATTATTTAAAATATGTAGGAATATTTTATTTGAGGGAATTTTGCTTTAATAATTACTCAGATGATTACTTAATTGAACAAACGATGATTGCCTTTTCTTTCGATATTGTATTTTGCAATTAATATTTAAAATTATATGATGAAAGAACAGTTAAATGTCTCGATTGAAAATCTCATGCTTAAACTATCAAGTTGGTTTGATACATTAATTATCAATTTGCCAAATTTATTTATTGCCGCATTAGTATTTATGATCTCCTATTTCTTAGCAAAGAAATTGAGTTCAAGAATTACCAGATTACTTGAGAATAAAATAAAGCAAGGATCAATCAGAAGTTTAATCGGAAGTATCATTTCAACAATCATTTTAGGTTTAGGATTCATTTTAATATTGGGCATATTGAATTTAGACCAAGCACTTAATTCATTAATTGCTGGTGCTGGGGTTGCTGGTCTAGCGATTGGTCTTGCAATACAAGGAACATTATCCAATACATTTGCAGGTATTTCTTTGGCTTTAAAGAATGATATAAACATTAATGATTTTGTAGAAACTAATGGTTTTGCTGGAACAATTGCAGAGATTAATTTAAGGGATACAAAGATTAGAACAATTGATAATAACCTGGTTATCATCCCAAATAATTCAATTTCAAATAACCCATTTAAAAATTATAGCTTAACAAAAGACTTAAGAGTTGTAATTGAATCAGGAGTCGGCTACGAATCTGATTTAAGGAAAGTCGAATTAATTGCTAAAAGTGCTATTGCAGAATATTTTTCATACAGAAAAGAAGAAATAGACTTTTATTATTTGTCATTTGGAGATAGTGCTATTAATTTTCAAATAAGATTTTGGATTGAAGCAACAGAAAAAAGTACTTTAATTCAAGCAAAAAGCGAAGCCATCATTTTATTAAAAGAAAAATTTGATGCTGAAAACATTAATATTCCATATCCGATAAGGACAATTTTATCAGCTTCTTAAAAACTTAAATAGAAAGAATTTTATGAATTTTTTTTTGTAAAAAAAGACTTCAAATATGTATTAGATATGAAATTATATATTAAAAACACCTATCAGTTTATCTAAATTTGGTGCTTGTGCTCCACCTGATTTTTCGATTGTGATAGCATAGGCTGAGGACCCATCAACGAAATCAACTTCAAGGATTTTATTCAATGTGCTTCCAAATAAATTCAATGGTATTGGATCACTATCAGCTTTTAATGACCAAAGTTGAAATGTTTCATTAGATCCAAGATTCGGAAGATCAGCTATTTCTAAATAATTCTTTTTTGTTTCAGGGTTGGTGTAAAAAATGATCTTTGATTCTTTGAAATTATCACTTGCTGCGATTCGAATAATTTGATTGTCATAATTATGAGCATCTTCATATAATGCCAATTGAGAATTGTAATCATTCTGTAAAACATCACATTCTTCCTTTAGTATATCATAAGAATTTTGTAATTCTTGGTATTTTGATTTTTGCCAAAAAGCATAAGCTATGGAGGATATTAATCCTATAGCAAGCAACAAATAGCTCCAATTGAAGAAAGACTTGTCTTTTGTAGGTTCTTTTGAAGACTGTTTTTCTGGAAGAGATGATAAGATGCTGTTTAATACATTCGGATGAGGCTCTACTGCAGCTTTTTGAGCAAGTGCTTCTAAACTTTTTTCGATTTGCCTTATTTCAACTTTAAGTGAAGGATATTTTTCAATAGCAAGTGTAAGCTCTTTTTCCTCATCGGAATTGAGTTCACCCAAAATATATAATTCTAGAATGCCTGAATCTAATATTTCTTGTTTGCTCTTTAACATACTAAGAAAGTTGATATTACGAATAAGATAATATTTAACAATAAGTTCTTTTCATTCTTTAGTTTTTCCCTTAAAATACTTATTGCCTTTCTAATCCTTGTTTTGATTGTTCCGATTGGAATATCTAATTCCTTTGAAATATCACCTTGAGAATAGCCTTCAAGGTACATTTTTATTAAAACCACCTTATACTTATCATCCAATTCGAGTAATAAGTTTTCAACATCTATTGATGAAAGATTTGTTTTATCACCAGTAATATTATTTACGTGAACATCTATGCTTTCAGTTTTTAGATTTCTTGAATAAGACTTTAATCTAATTTTATCGATTGCGATATTTTTAGCAACAACTCTCATCCAAGTGAATAAGCTTGATTTTTGAGAATCATATTTGTCGATTTTATTCCAAACCTTTAAAAATACTTGTTGGAGAAGTTCTTCTGCGATTTGAGGATCTTTTACCGTCCTCAATAAAATACCATTTATAGCAGCTCCATACTTGTGGAAAAGCATTGTCAGACCTGACTCCTGCTTTTGCTTAATGAGCGATATAATTTTATGATCGTCTATTATCAATTACTATTTCAATATCAATATTCGCGTAAGAAATTTACTTCTATAAATGTAAGCTAAATACTTTTTATTCTCTTAAAAAATCCAAACGAATAGTTCTACTCGTATATGCATATGTAACGAAAATCAAAAAATTTTAAATTATGAGTAGATATTTTTTAATACTAGGAATATTCTTATTTCTAGTTAGTTGTCAAACCAATGACAACAGCATAAGCAATAAGTTTAATTCAACTATTCCAGAACTTCTCCAACGATCGCCAAAAATCCAACTGGAGAAAGAATGGGATTATGTCCAAAACACTTATGCTGACCAAGTGACAAGTTTAAAAAAGAACAATAAAAATGAAATTGCTCTAATGAATTTAGCAGAGCTTTTTGTTAAAGAAGCAAGAGTCACTGGAGAGCATGGTCATTATTATCCTGCCGCCTTACAAGTGATAGACAGAGTTTTGGCGAAGCCAAACATTACAAAAGATATTGAATTTAGAGCGCTTCTTACTAAGGCGGGTGTTCAACTTTCTTTACATGAATTTTCAGAAGCTTTACAAACAGCGGAATCAGCAATTAAAATAAATACAAGGAACGCACAAATTTATGGGGTTTTGGTTGATTGCTATGTGGAATTAGGAGAATATGAGAAAGCTGTAAAAGTTTCGGATAAAATGATCTCTCTTAAACCAGACATTAGATCTTATTCAAGAGTCTCCTATTTAAGAGAATTACATGAAGATTATGATGGAGCTATAAAAGCGATGGAGTATGCAATCAAAGCAGGCTACCCTGGATATGAGGAGACTGCTTGGGCAATGTTGACACTCGCAGAGCTATACAAAGATCAAGGAAAAACCACAGACGCATTGGCCATTCTTCACGAAATTATTGAAGTTAGAAAAGACTATCCTTTTGCGATTGCCGCCATAGGAGAGATATACTTAGCAGAGGGAAAACTTGACAAAGCAGAAGAAAAATTAAAAGAAGCAATTGATATAATTCCAGAAGTTGGCTTTAATGTCAGTTTAGCACAATTGTATAAAATAGAAAATCGTCAAGAAGAATTTGATGCTATTATGAAAGAAATATTCTTCATGCTAGAAGATGATGTTCAAGCTGGTCATGTTATGAATTTAGAATATGCGGACATCTATAAGGAACTACTAAATCAACCTAAAGAAGCAATTAAGTACACACTTTTGGAATACGAAAAGAGACCAAAAAATATTCATGTTAATAAACTTCTATCAGAATTATATGCGGAAACAAATGAAACAGACAAAGCAAGAAAGTATGCCGAATCAGCAAATTTGTAAGCACTAAAATTAGATTAAAAAACCTGCTTATTCTAAGCACCTAACTTATAAAGATAAATATGAAATATTTCCACAAAAAAGATAAATCACAAAAGGCGATACTTTATTTATGCCTTTTGTTATTTTTTTCAATTCAAAATTTGAACGCTTCAAGTCACAGAGAAGCGCCTTTGATCGCAACTGATCCACTGGCAGATAATACAGACTTGTATGCTTTTCGAAGCCCGGATGATCCAAATACTATAACAATAATTGCTAATTATATACCAGCTGAATTACCTTTTGGCGGACCCAATTATTATTCGTTTGGTGAAAACATTCGTTATGAAATTCATATAGATAATGATGCCTCCATTCCAGGTGATGAGATTATTTATAGATTCACATTTTTTAAAGAAAATGAGGATCCAAGTACTTTTTTTAATATCAGACTAGGAGCACAAAATGCTAAAACCACCTACAATATGGAGCGTAGTATTGATGGTGGCGTAAGTTTTCAAGAAGTGCTTTCTAATGCTATGGTCCCTGCCAATGATATTGGACCAAGGTCTATAGAAGGAGGTGCAGGATTAGGTATGGAATATTCAGCGCATTGGAGTAGTGCTATAACCACATCAACTTCAGGTGAAAAAGTATTTGCAGGACCAGTAGATGATCCTTTTTATGTTGATTTGGGTGCAATATTCGATTTGGGAAATTCCCCACGACAAGAAGGTCCCAATAGAGATGCACTAGCCAGAACAAATGTACATACAATTGCAATTCAAGTTCCAATCAGTACATTGTTAAAAACTGGAGCTGCTTCTACACCATCTAGTATTTTAGATGCTGATTATGTTATTGGTGTTTGGGCATCAGCTAGTAGACCATCGATGACAACTTTAACAACTGATGGAAATATTTCTTATTCTGGTGAGTGGGTTCAGGTTTCAAGATTGGGAATGCCACTGACAAATGAGGCCGTAATTCCAATTGGTGATAAAGACTTTTGGAATAGAATATCACCTTATGATGAAATCTCTGAACTAACATTAGATGAATATTTCTTTAATCCAGAATTAGGTCTTTATATGGACGATTCAATCTTTGGAGGCGCAGTTCCTTCATTAGCACCACTTAGAATTCAAAAAGCGAGTCTCGGTGCTTTTGACTTCTCCAATGGAGCGGATGGACTTTATATTTTGAAAGGAGATCCTGCCTTAGACGGCACTGCACTTGATGATGCAGTTTTCGGCACATTACTTTTACCAGCTCCAGGAAAACCGAGATCTGTTGATCTTTGGCCTACTTTTCATACAGGAGTGCCAAATGTGATTCCGTACCAATTAGCCACAGGAAAAGAAGGAAATCCACTTGCAGCAGGCAAACCTTTCATAAATAATTTTTTACCAAATGGAGGAGATATGTTGAGACTCAACATGGCAGTACCATCAACTCCAAGAGATGACGAAAATTTTAGTTCTTTAGGCTTGATACAGGCTGCTGCAATCGGTCTAACTGTCGCTCCCTTTAATGAAACTGCTGATTTAGAATTCATTCCAAATATGGATGGCTTTCCAAATGGTAGAAGACTAGAAGATGATGTGACAACAATCGAGTTGCAAGCCGTGGGAGGTGTAGTTCTTGCTGCTGTTGGATTATGGTATGATGATTATGACCCAGCAAGTTCACCTTCTCCTGTTACGCAAGATTTATTAAACGTGCTTACATATAATACAGGCGTTACGACAAATGATAAAGCATTTAGCTCCTCATTTCCATATATAGCAATGCCTTGGAGAGCAACAGAAGTAAATCAATAATTCTTAATTAAATAAAATAAATAATGAAATATCATTTTAATATAAAAAAGCTATCTCTAACACTGTGTATTATGGTGCTTGGGATGGTTCAAAGCTTTGCATCAAGTCATAGAGAGGCTCCGCTTATCTCCAACGATCCACTAGCAGATAACGTTGATCTATATGCATTTAGAAGTCCTGATGACCCTTCAATGATTACCTTAATTGCTACTTACGTTCCTATGCAATTGCCTAGTGGAGGTCCTAATTATTACTCATTTGGTGAGAATGTTAGATATGAAATACATATTGATAATGATGCATCAAAACCTGGAGATGAAGTAACATATAGATTTACCTTCTCTCAACTAAATGAGGACCCTCTGACCTTTTTTAATATTAGACTTGGAGCTGAAAATTTAAAGACCAAGTATACCATGGAAAAAAGTACAGATGGAGGACTTACTTTTGAAACGATCATTGCTGATGGTACTGTTCCACCAAATAATATTGGTCCTAGATCGATTGAAAGTGCAGTAGGCTTAAATACGACCTATGAAGCATTATTTGCAAATGCAATCACAGAAGCAAGTACAGGCGAGAAAGTTTTCGCGGGTCCTGTCGATGATCCATTTTTTGTTGATCTGGGAGGAATTTTTGATCTTGGGAACGCACCAAGACAAGTTGGTGAATCAGTAGACGCTTTAGCTTGCTTAAATGTGAGCACAATAGCTATTCAAGTTCCAATTAGTCTCTTGTTAAAGGAAGGTGCATCAGCTACACCTAATACAATATTAGATGCTGACTATGTGATTGGTGTGTGGGCATCTGCTAGTAGACCTGCAATTAAAACATTAAGTAGCAATAGCGGACCTTCTTACTCAGGAGATTGGGTTCAAGTCTCTAGACTTGGAATGCCACTGACTAACGAAGCAGTTGTTCCCGTAGGTCAAAAAGACTTTTGGAATGCCATTACCCCTTATGAAGAAATTGCGGAGACTACCATGGATGAATATTTTTATAATCCAGAATTAGCACTCTATATGGATGATGATCAGTTTGGAGGTGCAGTACCTGCATTCTCAGCTTTAAGAGTTCAAACAAACTCCTTAGGAGCCTTTGATTTCAGTAACGGCGCAGATGGTTTGTATGGATTGAAAGGAGATCCGGCATTAGATGGAACGGCTCTCGATGATGCAATCTTTGGAACCTTACTGTTGCCAGCTCCGGGAAAACCTAGATCTGTTGATTTATGGCCTGCCTTTCATACAGGTGTGCCGAATGTAATTCCATATCAATTGGCTACAGGAAAAGAAGGAAATCCGCTTGCTGCGGGAAAACCCTTCGTAAATAATTTCTTGCCGAATGGGGGAGATATGCTTAGATTAAATATGGCGGTTCCACCAACCCCTAGAGATGATCCCTTTTTTAGCTCTTTAGGATTAGTTCAAGCAGCGGCTATCGGATTGACAGTTGCTCCCTTTAATGAAACTGCTGATTTAGAATTTATACCTAACATGGATGGATTTCCAAACGGCAGAAGATTGGAAGATGATGTTACCAGAATTGAGCTACAAGCAGTTGGTGGAGTTGTACTTGCTGCAATTGGTTTATGGTATGATGATTATGATCCTAGTACTTCTCCAAGTCCAGTCACAACAGATCTCGTAAATGTATTAAGTTATACTACTGGTGTGGAAAATAATGATAAGGCTTTCTCTGGATCTTTCCCTTATCTAGCTTTGCCACATAGCGGTACAGGGGAATGTAGTGGAAGGATTTATGATGGTATGGTAGAAGATCCAATAGTGGAGAAATCATTCATGGTTTCATCAAACACTCAAGGAAAAGCAGCCATATATAATGTAATAGAGAATGACAGCTACGCAAAAACTTCATTTGTGGTTCAAGCTCAAGATGCTGATGGTATTTATTATGATGATAGTGAAGATCAACTATACCAAGTAAATAGATCTGACAACAGAATTGATGCTTATGATAAAGTTGTAACAAATGTCTCTAATGGTGTCAGCCCATCCTATTTATTTTCTTCTTCCTCTGAATTTTCAAATGGAAGAGAAATTGCAAATGCTGGAAATTTTCTTGTAGTTGCTCAAGATGCAAATGATGGAAATGGAAATCAAAATGCGTTTCATATTTATGAGATTTTATCTACGGGAATCAACTTTGTGCGAACCATTGAAACAGATATAAATTTATGGGGTATTTATGCAGATGTTAACACGATGTATGCCATTGTTGACAATTCTGATCAACTAGCCGTGTTTAATAACTTTTTCGATATTACTTTTGATGATGGAGTACCTGATCAATTAATTTCAATTGAAGGTATGATAAGAACTCATGGCTTGACTTATGATTTTATAAATGATCTTATGATACTGACTGATGTTGGTGCAGCTTCAAGTCCAGATGATGGTGCAATTGTAATTGTTAGAGATTTTTCATCTGCAATTGCTGACGATATGATTACTTCAAATGAACAAATTAGAATTGAAGGGCCTAATAGCCAATTAGGAAATCCTGTAGATGTAGCTTACTGTATTGAAAAAGATGAAGTATATGTTGCTGAACGAGCTAATGATGGAGGAAAAATAATCATTTTCGATGAACTAGATAATGATGGAGATCAAACGCCTTCATATGTTGACCTTTTCCCTGGAGCTAGTGCTATTTACCTTCAAGGGTCCGTTTCTGATGGTAATCCAAGTACCAACATTAATGAAATATTTGAAGAAGTTGAAATGTTAAAAGTCTTCCCAAATCCAACTGTGGATTTCATTCAAATCGCAGCGACAAATAGACTTGATTCATTTATCAATGGAACTCTTGAAATAACTACAATCGACGGAAAAATTGTAAGTAAAATTGATAATGTTAGATCAGATAAAATCATCGACGTTAAGAACTTTAAATCAGGAATCTATCTTTTATCCTTCAAGCAAAATAATAAGGTCTATCGATCTAAATTTTTAAAAATTTAGATTTCTAGTATTTAATTTTTTTTGTATTTACGTTATAGGAACCGCTCTAAATTATTTTTAGAGGGGTTCTTTTGTACTTTAGTTAAGTATATTGTTTTACCAAAACAAGCCACATGAAAACATATTACCAATCTTCACACTCCTTCTTTTATCCTATTGTATATCTGCTCAAACCACAGCAAACTAATCTGTAAAATAGATATACCCACGATTCAATGTTTAAACCGTGCTTAAATCGAATGACCTTACTTATATCTGTTGATGCGGCATGAGGATGTGGAATGGTGCCTGGATTTAAAACAGCAACCTTATACGATTGCTTTGATAATTTGTATGCTGTTGATAATCCAAAAATACCAGCTCCAACAATTAGGAAATTTGGGGATGTCATATCTTAAAAATACAATAATTGAATAAAATAAACTTGATACAATGTAAAACTGGAAAACAACGATCCTTTCAGTAGGAATTTTTATCTGTTGAGTAGAATCATCTTATTTTAAAGATATAGGAAAAGCCTAAATCTTTATTTTAGTAAAAACTATTTATCTTAAAGAAAACAAGCCACATGAAAACATTTTTACCAATCTTCACACTCCTCCTTTTTTCCTTTTGTATATCCGCTCAAACCACAGTTAATTTATCTGCAGAAAAAGACAATTCCATGTATTCAGAAAATGGAAATTTTAGCAATGGCGCTGGAGACTTTCTTTTTGCTGGAAGAACACAAGGTGGACTAGGTACAGATATCAGAAGAGCTTTGATAAAATTTGATGTAAGTACTATACCTGCTGGTTCATTAATAACAGCTGTTTCATTAGAAGTGACAGGATCGAATGGAGGAGCTAGCTTGGTGAATCTTCATTTGTTAAATGATGATTGGGGAGAAGCGGGAAGTGATGCACCTGGAGCAGAGGGACAAGGTACTGCTGCACAAAACGGTGATGCTACATGGCTTTCCAATTTTTTTAATACTTCTCTTTGGACCACAGCGGGAGGAGATTTCAATGCGCTTTCATCTGCTAGTGCCTCAGTTGATGAAGGTAGTGTAAGCACTTTTACTAGTGTAGCCATGGTAGATGATGTCCAAGATTGGATAGATGGTACAACAGCCAATAATGGTTGGATTTTAGTTGGGGATGAAACAGCTCCTGGGACGGCAGTTAGAATGAATTCAAGAGAAAATGGGTCTGGAAATCCTGTCCTAAATGTCACATACGAAGCACCAACTCCAAGAGTTTTAATTAATGAACTCAATACCCAAGACCAATGGGTTGAAATTTATAATCCTAATGCCGTCAATGTAGACATTACCGATTGGTTTTTATGCAATCGTCCAGCTTATGGTAAAATAGGAACGGCGTCTGTAAGTATTATTTCAGGTGTTTTAGACATGCCTCCCGGAAGCTATACTGTATTAGGCTGGAGTGGGATAGAAGCAGGTATTGCAGAAATGGGACTGTACAGAATTAATCAATACAACAACGCATCTGCAATAGAAGATTATGTTCAATATAACGGAATTCTTTCTCCAAGTAGGGCAGGGGTAGCAGTCAATGCTGGGGTCTGGTCAGGAACAGGAGATTTTGTGCCACCACTGACAGACCCTAGTCAGCAAACCTACAGCTTAAAACAAGGTGCCTATGTAGATGGTACAGATACAGGGCTTACAGACTGGTGGGAACAAGTTCCAACTCCTAGCGAAATAAATCCTTTTTGTCCGTATACCGTTTTCGAAACAGGAATACTTCCTCCTGATGTCTTTGAAGCGAGTTTCCATTTAAGCTCTGATGGAACCATTCTTTCGGGAGATAATGTCACCTTCTTGGCTGGAAATACGATAGAGCTTATTGGACCTTTCACAGTGCAAGCGGGTGGAATATTCCTAGCTGATATAAATCTTTGTCAATAAAGTTTACCTAAAAGAGTTTTAAAGAATTCGAATTATCGCGCATGGCCATCGAATAATAGACCATTTGATGCACTTACTATTTTATGCCTATAGCAAAGCCAAGCTGCCTAT
>CALGNN010000021.1 GCA_937961455.1 uncultured Saprospiraceae bacterium | reverse complement strand
TTTGCCTATGACGATCGTATTGAAAAATATGCTTTTTTTGAAGAGCCCGTTGAAGATGATTATTATGTAATTCAATGGGAGTTAGACACCATAATCTCAGGCATCAGTTATAATATTTACGATGTCCTCGATGATCCTAATACATTACGACCCGCGATAGTCACTACGGCTCCTAATGGTCTTTGGTCGCTGAATGCCAAACATTTCATCTTAGATACCTTGATTTTTGAAGAAAGGGTAAAAGTCTATATCCAAAATGACTGGTGTGATGACTTTACTTTAGATGGGGAGAAAGATATCGTGTATGGCGATAGCCTGGTATTTCAATTGAATTGTGAGCTAGGTGAAAACAGTACGGTTGAATGGCGATACAGTGAGAACTTTGAGGATGTATTTGCAAATCAGGATAGCACTACCTTCTTGTCCAATGCTTCTGAATTAAACTTCACACCATTGGATAGTGGCTATCTATATTTGAATGTCTCCAATCTTAGCCCAGATGGTTGTGAATCTTACAGTTACTGCAAGCTAAATGTCATCTTAGTAGATGAAGACGAAGATGGTTTTACCAATGATGTGGATTGTGATGATAGCAATGAAAATATTTATCCCGGTGCTTATGATATTCCCAATAATGGAATTGATGAAGACTGCGACGGAATAGACCTTGTTACATCGGCAAAGGATTTTGAAAAGCGCCTGTTGAGCATCTATCCCAATCCTGTTTCAGAGCTTTTGCTAGTAACGTATGCAGAAAATCAAGAGACCACAATTCGGGTTTTAGATTGTATGGCTAAGCCGATTATAACATTTGAAAATCCCTTATCGATTGATGTTACTACACTGCCCAATGGGATCTATTTATTAGAATGTACTAGTAAAACATCGAATAAAAAATGGCTTGAGAAGTTTGTTGTTCAGAGGTGATTGTTGCAACATGACTCGTCTTGAATTTTAAATTCTTATTGCCATGCAAGCATATCAAGCTTCGAACATTTCTAGTTAATAGTCATTAATAATAATAAGCTTCTCTTTGCTAAGATGTTGCGCATGCCATGGATTTTGCAAAAGACTATTTAAACATCAAAACGTTTCTTTTAATCGGGATCAGTATCCTTTGTCATGTTGCACTCCTCTGTCAAGCTAATTCCAGTTTCATATTTAAAAATATCAGTACAGCCGATGGTCTTCCTGCGAATATTGTTGGTGCAATAACTAAAGACGATTTGGGCTTTATTTGGTTTGGAACTTCAGATGGTCTATGCCGATATGAAGGTCCAAATGGAATAAAAGTTTTTAGGGCTGGCGAACCAGCAATTGAAGGTGGATTGGAATCCAGTAATATTAGATCCCTTTTTTTTGATAGTAAAAACAATCTATGGATTGGCACGCGATTGGGTGGCTTAACAAAATTTCATCAGCCAAGTGGGGTTTGGAAAACCTATCGACATGATAAAAAGGACCCATCCACTATAAGTAATGATGAGATTCTTACCATAGCTGAAGATCAGGAAGGGAGAATTTGGGTGGGTACAGAAGATGGTTTGAATGTTTTTAATCCAGATACAGAACAATTTGTCAACTTTAAAGTAGATCCCAAAGACCCTAATGCGATAAAAGGCAAAGCTATCTTAAGTGTCATTGTTGATTACAAAGGGAGAATTTGGGCAGGCACTTGGGCGGGTGGTTTGAATTTGTTGCTTCCCTCCAAAGATGGTGAAATTGCAAATGCTACATTTAAAACCTTTCTGCCTAGCGAGCAACTAGAAGCCCAACATATTTGGAAAATTTACCAAGACAGACAAAATCGTTTTTGGCTTGGAACAAGAGGGGCGGGCTTATTTTTGATGGAGCTTCCACCAGAAGCAGATGATGATTTAACTCAAGATTGGGAGCCGCGTTTTCATGCCTATAGCGATAGCGAAGAAGATAAAGGTGTAGTTAAAAAATATCTTGAAGACATCTACCAAGATCAAAAAGGAAATTTGTGGATCGGTACCGTGGATGGTCTAAGTCATATCTCGGCAGATCAACTCAATTCAAGTAGTCTAAATTTGGATGCTTCCAAAAAGCCCATCTTCAATTTTCAACATTTTCATCATGAAGCCAATAATCCGAATACGATTGCCAATAATAATTTGATCTCCATTTTTGAAGATGATCAAGGATTGGTATGGTTAAGCACCATGAGTGGAGTAAGTGTTTACAATTGGTTTACAAATCAGTTTGACATCTTCGACTTTGATAAATTGTCTTCAGAAACAGAAATTCAAAGCTTCTATGTTGATAAGCAGGGCATTGCTTGGATTGGCAATACAGAGGAAGGGCTATTTCGCTATGATTTTCAAAAACAAAAAAAGTTAGACGCTAATGCAGATCAATTGGCATTGTTGGAGAATTATGTTAGTTGCTTTTACAGCCCAGATGATAGACAGCTTTATTTGGGAACAGGAAGTGGGGTGACCGTATATGATATGCTAACAAAGCAAGGCAAGAATTATCCTCTTCCAAGTGAGATTGAAAATCAGTTTAATGAGTTTGTCATTCGATCTATCTTAAAAGAAGATGAACAAAGAATATGGGTGGGTGCACAACAAGGACTTTATTCTTTGGATGTAACAACTGGGGCGTATGCCGCTTATCCTCATGAAGTAGAAGACCCAAGATCCATTAGTGACAATGCGATCAATCATATTATACAAGACAGCAAGGGAGAAATTTGGATTACTACTTATAATGGCTTGAATAAGGTATTGGTCGATGCGTCTGGTGCCATTGAATTTGAAAGATTTTTTCATGATGCTTCCAATCCAGAAAATTCCATTCCTTCAAATCAATTGTCTCCTATGGAAGAAATTGATGGCGTCATATATATCGGATCGAATAATGGTTTGTGCGCTTACGATATAGAAAAAGAAAGTTTTACAAACTATAATCAAAAAAATAAATATCGGATTCAGAGTCTAGAAAAAACGGCGGATGGAAACCTTTGGGCAGGGACAGGAAAAGGCATCATTTTCTTTAATACCAAAACCTTATCATATAATCAATATGATAAAGAAGACGGTCTAGGGGATGTTATTTTTAAGTCCATTGCCAGTCATAGAGATAAGCAAGGTAACTTATATTTTGGCAGTCGAAAAAGTATTACCAAATTTCATCCATCAGAGTTAAAGAGTAATGAAATTGCTCCAATTGTCCATATTACTGATGTCAGGAAAATGAGTCCTAAGGGTGAAGAAAAGTCTGTTGGGACCTATCAAGATAAAATTGTATTAGCACACGATGCCTACTATCTTTCTATTGATTACGCGGCGCTAAATTATAACCGTCCTGAAAAAAATCAATATGCTTATATGTTAGAGGGCTTCGAAGATCAATGGAATTATTCAAGTATGAAAACTCCTGCCATTTATACCAATCTAGATCCTGGGACCTATACCTTTAAAGTAAAGGCAGCGAACAACGATGGCGTTTGGAATGAGGAAGGAACTTCAATTAGTATTATTAAGAAGCCTGCTTTATGGGAAACTTGGTGGTTTAGGATACTTAGCTTAATACTGATATTGATACTCATATTTTTGGGAATCAATCAATATACTAAGAACATCAAGAGAAGAAATCGAATGCTCCAAAAATATAATGAGGATCTTAATAATGAAATCACACAAAGGAAGAAAATAGAAAAAGTGCTTCAAGAACGTGAACAAAAACTCAAAGAATCGAATTTCGAAATTCAAAAATATAACAAAGAACTAGAGCGCTCCAATGAAGATCTAGAGCAATTTGCTTACATCGCTTCCCATGACCTCCAAGAACCCCTGAGAGTGGTAGGGAAATTTATCGGTCTTTTAAAATATCGGTATAGCAAGCATTTTGATGAAGATGCGAACCAGTATATAGATTTTGCTGTCAATGGGCTTTCTCGAATGTCTGAACAAATTAGAAGTATTTTGACCTTTTCTAAGTTGAGCCAAAACGAGATAGCACTGGAGTCAATAAATTTGAATGAACTCATTGAAAATAACTTGTATGACCTTTCTGAAGTAATTGAAAAGAAGAAAGTGCAGTTTTCCATAGGCAAATTGCCTATAATTTTTTGTGATAAAATTCTAATAAAAATTGTATTCTTTAACTTAATCAGCAACGCCATTAAGTTTAATAAAAGTAAAAATCCGCTGATCAGTATTGTTCATCATGATGATGCTGAAGAAGGCTTTTGGAAGTTTTCTGTAAAAGATAATGGGATTGGAATTCACAAAGAATATCAAATTAAAATTTTTAATATTTTTCATAGACTTCATAGTAAGCATGAATACGAGGGCACAGGAATAGGTCTGGCGCTTTGTCAAAAAATCATCCATAGGCATGGAGGAGAAATATGGTTGAAATCAGAAGAAGGATCAGGAACTATTTTTTACTTCACCATTGCCAAGAATTTAGCCAGCAAGCCTCATGCAATTCTATAGGAATTTATGAAACCTGCTTCCCATCTTCATAAGTCAAAGATCCTGCACATAAAGTGTTTGATTAATGTGTGCTACATTACAAACCCAACCATAACTCCTTGATAAGCGTTTATCTTCGATATATTTAAAGTGCGTTAGCATCTCAAAATCTTATATTCCTAAACAAATGAAATTATTAAAACACAGCATATTTTTCCTTCTATCTGGATGCATCTTGGTTTTTAACTCTTGTGATTTTCCAAGAGTAGAAGTCGAGTATGACTGCGGAGATGTCGCAACCCAAATAACGGAATTACGTAGCATCATAGGTTCTTACGAAAATGATCAATTCTCGAATTTTGATAATGCAAATTTTGATATAGCTGCCATTTTAATTGAAGTAGCTGATCAGTCCGGCGTTCCCGATTGCTTTGCTTTTACGCCATTGCCACAGCTTGTTGAGACGATGGTGCTTACATCTGATGCTGATGTATCTAGTGGTGGAGTACTCTATCCAGCTGGAGAAAATTTACATACACTTTTTGAAATACGGCTTGCAGATGAAACTTATACCGTTGCAGATTTTATTTTGGCCCACCAAACAGATCCTTTAATTTTTCATTCTGATGATCATAGGATGATCTTGCAATTGTTGAATAAGCCTGATGAAGCCATTGATCAAAACTTTGATATTTTATTCGAATTTGACGACGGAGCAATGCTGAATGTAGCCATCCCAAGTTTTGTAGTCACGAATTAAAAAACAAATATTTTATCCTTCCACAATAATCATTGATATATAAGGAAGCACTTTTACATCTCAAAGCATCTATAATATATACGCAGCTTTGTGTATTTTTAAAAAGCACAAATTGCTAAAGCAATTGTAAATCAATAATGACGATGCAAATGAGAAGCCCTAACTTTATCAGCTATCTAGTCATACTTTTACTTTGTCCACTGAGTATCCTTGGACAGATACCACCTAATGATTTTTGTGAAAATGCCATTGAGCTTCCCATTACCACGAATGGTTGCAGCTTTACACCCTACGTTTTGGATGAAGCAAATTCATCAGCCATTAATGTTTGCTATCCCTCTTTGAAGGATGTATGGTTTACCTTGACCGTTCCCGATGGAGCTTCTTTGAGTATTGAAGTTTTTCATCCCAATTTTGCATTAGAGCCTTCTATTTCAATCTTTGTTGGAGATGACTGTGGCGCCCTAGAATTTTATAGTTGTCTCGAAGGAGGTAATAATTATGCAGGATTATTGCAATTGATTTTATCAGATCCTAATCTCTCAGGTCAAACCATTTATTTGCGCATGTTCAGTTTTTGGAATGATACAGGAACGTTCGAAATATGTGTTCAAAGTCTTGATCTATTAAATACCAATACCACATGTGAGACCGCACGAAACATTCCTTACAATGGTGAAGTTTGCGATCCCAATCTGTCGATCACAGACACCCTAAGAAACATTGCTGCATTTCCTTTATTCAATTGCTTTCTCATGCAAAGAGACCTTTGGTATGAATTGGTCGTTCCAGCATTTGGAATTGTACATGTAGATATTGTAAAGCCCAATGAAGATAATGTAGTATATCAATTAGAAATTTATAGAGGTGCGTGTAATGCGCTTGAGTTGTTTACTTGTTTGCCTGAGCAATATTATCCGGCTGGCGGATTCCTGACGATACATAACACGGAGTCGGAAGACGAAACTTATATCATTAGAATTGGTTCTGATATGTTTGGAGCTGAAATGGAACTAGAAATTTGTGCCAGAGAAATTATTCCTGCGCCTAATGATATTTGCCAAACGGCTATAGATATTGAACATGGCTTTTATCCAAATTGTGGTCCCAATTATTCTTTGGATTTTAATACCGCAATTGACGAAGAATTTACTGATCTAAATGTTTGCTTCATCAATGTAAAAGATATGTGGTATCATTTTGATGATGGAGATTCTATCAGCTCCTTGGTTATGACCATTGAGAATACCTTAGCTGGGAATAATGAAATCATATTTGAAGTTTTAAATGGTAATAGTTGTGATGGCCTTTTTTTAGCGAATTGCCAGGTCTTGAATCTGGATAGTCCCGTAACAGAATTTTTGATCAACCTTCAAAACTCTAATGACCCCAATTGGTATTTCAGGATTAGTTCAAATGAGATCAACATTTCCAATCCTGTTGATATTTGTTTTTCGATTCCTGTTCCAGAAAGTAATGATGAATGTATTGATGCGATATTGTTGCCAGTCAATGCGGGTTGTTTAGATTTTACCAATTTTGGTTCCACGAATTCTCCTGAAAGTTTTTGTTCTTCCAATGAAGATGTCTGGTTTAAATTCATGTACGAGGCAGAACAAATGTTGCAAATTCAAATCAATCATGCAAGCCAAAATTTCACTAACAGTTATAATTTGAATATCTATAGAGGATCCTGTGATGGTTTAGAATTGATTGAATGCAATGTTGAAAGTTTCTCATTTACAGATTTATTTTATCAAATACAAAATCCTGAGCTTATCGGAGAAATGATATACCTCTCCATTACAAAAAATCAGATTGGATCTACCGTACAAGAATTCAATTTTGAAATTTGTGTGGAAGAACTTAATAATCCTGCGGCTGCTTTTGATTATTGTTCTATTGCTAAGCCGATTCCAGTAAATAATCCTGGCTTGTGTGCTTTTACAGACTTGTTAGCTGTAGGCTTTAATGATTATTCAGGCATTGGCAGTCCCTGTCATGAAGAAAATATCGGTGGTGATAATTGGCTTAAATTTATCGTTCCAGACAATGGTAGATTTGTCATTGATATCTCAGTAGAAGATCCTATTGGTCTTCAAACAAGAATTAAATCCCTAAATTTTTACAAAGGCACTTGCACCGATCTTGAATTGGTTTCATGCTTTGATGACATTGACGAATTAAGCAAGCGCATGAATTTTTCAGCTCTAGCTAATGAACAGATATTCATACAGGTTGTGTCAAATGAAAATTCCTTTCTTGAATATGAAATCTGTATCAAAGAATTTGGAAACGGTCCTATTGCCCCCAACGATTTATGTGGGAGTGCCATTGATTTAGATATCATGCAGGATGATTGTTTAAATCCACATATTGGCGATAATACCAATGCTTTTAGCTCTGATGTAGTCGTTGATTGTCCCGGTTTTCAAGGCAATGATGTCTGGTATAGGTTTACTGTACCTGAGTCGGGAGAATTGATCATTGAAGCTAGAGCTAAAGATGGAAGTACACTTATTGATGGAGCCTTTGCGCTCTATGTTGGGACTTGTGAAAACTTACAATTGCTCAATTGTGACGATGATTCGGGACAAGGGAATATGCCTGCTTATAGAATAGCTAACCCCATCTTTTCGGATGCAGAAGTCTTTATGCAATTTTGGTCATTTAATGCATTGCAAGAGGGCGAATTTGAAATATGCCTAATTGAACCTTCAAATGCCATAGGTGATGCCTGTAGTAGTGCGATTGAAGTAAACCCCAAAGGACAGGAAGACTGCTTTAATGGGAATGATATAGCCTCCACATTTTCTAATGGTTATTCTGGAGTAGTGCCCGCTTGTAATTCATCTATTGCATCAGATATATGGTTTAAATTTTCCTACTTAGAAGGACAAAAATTGGTATTTGATTTCAAGCAAGCCGAAGGAAGTTTATTGTTTGATGGCCAAGCGGCTATTTACAGACAAGGGTGCTCAAGTTTGCAGTTCCTTGCTTGTGCGGATGATAACGGACCAGGCAATATGCCCTCCTTTGACTTAGAAGAAATCATTGATCCTGCCTGGGACGGTAATCAAAATTTTTACATTCAGTTTTGGGATTACAATCAAGGAGTAGGAGGGGAACTTGCTTATTGTTTGTATGATAAAAATTTTGTTTCCATACCCGCGCCTGTCAGTGGATCACTATCAGTCAATCCCAATCCGTTTTCAGAAAGCGTGCGCATAAGTTTACCAGATAATATTCAAGGTCAAGTAGAGTGGTATGTATTAGACGCCCTAGGAGCAAAGATTAAATCAGGGAGATTTCAAGCAGATCAAAGCAGTCAAGACTTTGAACTTAACATGAGCGATGTGATGCCTGCTAGCTATATTTTAAGTTTGAAAACGAAGGATGGACAGTGGGTAGAAAAATTGCTAAAGCTGTAAGAGATTAAAATTATTACTAAGCTTTGATCAGAGGAGAATGAAAGTTTTGCTTTATATTACTTCAGGCTTGTATTTGTAAAAGACGCCCATATGACAAGAATCTATCATTACTGCTTCCTTATCATTTTTTTTCAAATGCTGATTCATGTCGACTTGTTTGCCCAAGTCCCGCCCAATGATTTGTGTCAAAATGCGATTGAGTTGTCTTATCTGGAAGGCCAATGTATTGAGGCCGACTTTAGTCTCAATGATGCGACCAATACTCCAATAAGTGGCTGTTTTGAAAATGAGGAAGACGTCTGGTTTAAAGTCCTCGTGCCAAATGATTTAAGCCTTATTGTTAAGGTCTATGATCTTGGCTTTAATGAGTCGCCAAAGTGTGCGGTATTTACAGGAGCTTGTAATGATCTTACAGAATATGATTGCTTCCAAAGTCAAGGCTATCTTAATGATACCACCTTGTTTATTTTGTCTGATAACGCCTTAGCTGGGGAGTTTGTCTATATAAGAATATTTGATGCGGCCTTTAATGCAGATAGTAATAAGATTTGTATTGAAGCTATCGACTTTTTAGATTTCAATGGTATCTGCCAGAATGCAACTGAACTCTTTTATTCAAGTGATATTTGTGATCCTACATTAATAGTGATGGACACCATGAATTTTGATAAATCCTTTGATTTGTATCAAGAAGTCTATTGCTTTGAAACCTTTGCGAGCCTATGGTATAAAATTAATATTCCTGCTCAAACTCGGCTCATCGTAGAAGTAGAGATGCCTTTCGCATTTTATGATTATTTATTATATGAAATTTATACAGGCGCTTGCCATGATTTAAACTTCATTAGGTGTGACTACATACAAAGTGTTTACACTATTGGTCAACTTATTTTAGAAAATTTTGAAGATGAGGACCTTGATTTTACCATCAAGATTGGGACAGAGTTTCAGGATGAAGATGAAATCATTATTGTCTGTGCAAAAGAATTGACGCCAGTCGACAATGAAATATGTGATTTGGCTAAGGAAGTTTCATTTGTCAATTATCCAGCATGTACTGAAGTGCCTACTATTGAATTTGTAGAAGTAATTAATGAAGGTTTTTCCAATTACGATAATTGTGTATACGAATTAGCAGATGTTTGGTATACATTTGATGATGGAGATACCATTAATGAGATTGTATTAAACTTAATACCTAGTAATTATAATTACGAATTTATATCTATTGAATTGTATAATGGAAGTGATTGTGAAAATCTCCTTCTGGAATATTGCGAAGATATCATTCTAGAAACCTTCCGAACAGAATACATCCTTGAATTACCAGATCTTCCAGACTCGAGGTGGTATTTGCGAATAGGGAGTTACCAGTATGCTAATCCTCCAATAGTGGATATTTGTTTTTCGAGTATCGGTACTATTGAAAATGACGATTGTTTAAATGCTCAATTATTCGATTTAGAAGATGATTGCTTTTCTTTTTTGACAATTGGATCTAGCAATTCTCCTGAAAATTTTTGTACGGAAAACAATGATGTTTGGTTCAAGTTTATTTACGATTCGGAAGACATTGTTCAGCTTGTAACTCAAGTATTAAATTCAGCAGGACCCAATACGCTTGACGTAAATTTCTTCAGAGGAGATTGTGATAATCTATCTTTAATTGAATGTAGTGGTTCTAGTAATTCTAGTTTAGAAAAAATCCTGGCCTTGCATAATCCAGATTTAATCGGGCAAACCATTTACATGGCAGTTGCTGAAATTCCTTTCAATGGTCAAACCATTCTGGGTACATTTGGGATATGTCCATTTATTTTTCAAGATAGCATTAATGATTTCGACTATTGTTCTGAAGCTAAAGTATTGCACATGAATAATGCAGAACAATGCGACTCTAGTTATAATTTAAATTTTTTAAAAAGCAGGTATTCTGGAATTGGGAATGAATGTCACCCTAGCCTAAGAACAGATGATATGTGGTTTAGTTTTACGGTGCCAGATGATGGGAAGTTTCTTCTAGATATCGATCATTTTGAATTGGGTTTTTTCTCTAATTTTAAATCATGTAGTTTTTATCACGGACTCTGCGCTTTTCCTGAATTAATCACCTGTGTTGAAATCAATGATACTGATTTTAGTGAAAGATTTAATCTAAATGATTGGGCAGGTCAAGAGATCTATTTACAGCTAACTAAGGAGATTTTTCAAGGCATAGATTATAATATTTGTATAAGTGCCTCAGGAGCCATTGCACCAGCAAATGATGATTGCCCAACAGCACTTCCATTGCTCATTTCAAATGGGGCATGCGATAATCCAAATTTGGTAAATAATAGCAATGCGCACAGAACATCCCAATCTTCAATATGCCCTGGATTTGCAAATGATGTTTGGTTTACTTTTACGGTACCTGAATCTGGTTCATTGCTTATTGAATGCAGCTTTGTGCAAGGCAGTACACTTACAGATGGTGTTTTTGCTTTGTATACAGGAAGTTGTGATAATCTATCTCTTATAGCCTGTGATGATGATTCAGGCTCAGGCAATATGCCAGCCTTTAAAATAGATGATCCGGCCCTAGCGAATCAGGAATTGCTTTTGCAGTTTTGGTCATACAATGGTGCTCAAGAAGGCGAATTTGAAATTTGTTTGATTGAACCAGAAGACTTAATTGGGGATCTTTGTGAAGAGGCCATTGAGGTCTTGCCTGGCAGCGAAGATGCCTGCTACGGAAGTAATGAATCAACGGTTTCATTTTTTGCTAACAGTTATTCTGGGGTGGTCCCTGATTGCAGTGCTTCCATCAGCTCAGACATTTGGTTTAAATTTCCATACAAAGAATCTGAACGCTTAGTTTTTGAGTTTAGACGTGCTACAGGTTCTTCACTCTTTGATGGACAAGCAGCTATTTATAGAGCAGACTGTGACAATTTAAGTTTCATTGCCTGTGATGATGACAGTGGCCCAGCCAACATGCCTTCCTTTGATTTAGAAACTTTGATTGATCCACAGTGGAATACGGATCAAGATTTCTATGTACAGTTTTGGGACTTCAATCAAGGGATAGGGGATGATATTTCATTTTGTCTCTACAATAAGGACTTTGTTAGCCAATCAAATCTTAAGGATCAGAAAATGATTGTAAGTCCCAACCCAGTTTCTGATTATTTGCACATATCTTTTGAAGGAGATGGACTTGAAAATATGACTTGGAGTCTTTATAATTTGAATGGAACGAAGCTGATAGAAGGAGAAGTTTACCAGCTACAAGCTCATGGAGGTTTAAGTCTTGATACGCGCAATTTCAGTGCGGGGACTTATATCATAAAGCTACAAGGGCAAAATAAGCAATGGGTCGAAAAATTCATAAAGATCTAATTGCAAGTATCCTTGCAAAATTTATGCAAATACTTCATTAAATTATGAAAGTATGCTGAAGACGTTCTAGTTATGAAAATACGTACATTAAACATCATCATCTTTTTGTATACTTTTTTGATGGCACCATATGTTGTTCTCGCTCAAGTGCCTGAAAATGATTTATGCATTAACGCAGATAGCCTCCTAACAGCAGTTGATTCTTGTGCCTTTACGGATTTCACTTTGTTCCAAGCGACAGTAACAGAAGAGGATTTTTGCGATGAGCATTCAGAGGTTTGGTTTAAGTTTCTTTACGATACGCCCAATAGGGTCCAGATACATTTAGCGGTCACAGCTATTTTTCAAACGGTCCAGCTGTCTATGACTGTCTACAGAGGGGATTGTGCTGATTTAGAATTAATAGCCTGTGATATTCAATCACCCAACGAATTGTTTTATACTTTTTTTAATCCAGATTTAATGGGCCAGATGATTTACGTAGCAGTCAATGACAAATTTTTTACAAGTACACAACAAGAGCTCATTAATAGTATTTGTATAGAAGAACCATCTCAAGAGTTGGATCATTTTGATGTATGCTCAATTGCCAAAGAAATCAACTTTAATCCAACAGAAGTTTGTACGTACAGCTATGATGTAATTATATCTGAAAACACTTATTCAGGATTGACTACAAGTTGTAACGATGGAAAGGGAGAAAAAGATCAATGGTCAAAATTTACAGTTCCTGCAGACGGAAGGGTGGTACTTGATATGGAGATTTTTAGTAATCCCAATTTCATCAGTGTAGAGAGCATTGCATTTTACAAAGGCACTTGTACTGCTCTTGAGCTTATCACTTGTTTTAAGCCAGAAAGTCTAGACTTCACGGAAAGATATCTTTTTCAAAATCTTGCAAATGAAGAAATCTTCATGCAAGTCGTAACAACTACGCCAGGCAGTTTAGTGTATCATTTGTGTCTGAAAGGAGAACTGGGAGAACCGCACCCTGATAATGATGATTGTACCACTGCGAGTTTTTTAGAGGTTTATCAAGAAAGTTGTGCTGAAGTGTTTATTGCAAATAATATAAATTCTTTCAATTCCACAGTCAATCCTGCATGTCCCGGATTTAATGGTTTAGATGTTTGGTTTACCTTTGATATGCCCCCTTCAGGAAGGGTAATTATAGAAACGAAATCCTTAATCCAAAGTCCGCTTACAGATGGCGTTATGGCGGTCTACAGTGGAAGCTGTGAGGAATTGGTATTCATAACCTGTGATGATGATTCTGGTGAGCTTAATATGCCTGCAATCAGTCTTAATGAACCAAGTTTAGCTAATGAAACACTATATATTCAGTTTTGGTCTTTCAATGGAATCGCTCAAGGTGAATTCTCTATATGTGTAGTTGAGCCTCTTGCCCCGTTTGGAGACATTTGTTCTGAAGCTGTCCAAGTGAGTCCGATTTTAGAACAAGCTTGTTATTTGGATGATGAGCCAACACTGTCATTGGCTGCAAATGCAAGCTCAGGAGTAGAACCATTTTGCAATGATGCCATAAATAAAGATATCTGGTTTGAGTTTTCTTATACAATGGGTCAAGCCCTTGTTTTTGAATTTTTTAAGTCAGCTAACAGTCTGCTTACGGATGGAAAGGCAGCTATTTATAGAGGTGATTGCGATGGACTGATATTTATTGCCTGTGACGATGATAGCGGACCAGGCGTCATGCCTTCTTTTGATCTTGAGGAATTAATTGACGCTGATTGGGATGAGGATCAAAAATTTTACGTTCAGTTTTGGGATTTTGAACAAGGTGTTGGCGGAGATTTTAGCTATTGTTTGTATGAAAAGACAAGCACAAATACTTTTGAATTAAGCGAATTGCCTATAGAAATCATGCCGAATCCCACAACTGCAGAAGCACATATCAGTATGCCACATAATTTTAATTTGGACATTGAATGGCGTATTTTGACTATAGAAGGTGTAGTGGCGAAAAAAGGATTTATTGCAAATTTTGATGCGTCGCGTGGTTTTAAAATTGATATGGAAGGACTACCATCTTCAAGTTATTTGATTAGCATCCAATCATTGGAATATCTTTGGATAGATAGATTTGTAAAGTTGTAAAGATCACAAACTCGTGCAGTGGAGTATGTGTCTTATTCTACAATGAATAAGTTCTTGTACTATAAGAAAGCCAGTGAAATTTTAATTTCGGAAAAAAGCTAATAAGATGGTTTTTAACCGCCAGTTTCTTTTCTAAGTGCCTCCATTTGTGAAGCCCAAAGTTCTTTCTGATCTTCTACCTCATCATCATCACAAAAATCCGTTATTTCCATAACTGTCTCATCAGTCACATCTGATTTGTACATTCTGAATTCGAAGTATTCTCCTTCGTCAGATTCTTGCCACCTAAATCTCAGACGCTCTTCTTCGATATCATCAACTAAGTCAGCAACTTCCATTTCTCCTTCCCAAGTAAAGGAAAAAACATCTCCCTCTTTATCTACACCATCACAGAACCATCTGATTAAACAGGCAGGATCCGTTAAGAACCGATATAGTATGGTGGGGGAGGCCCTAAATAAAAATTCCATGTCATAGGAAACCCTCATAAATCGTTATCTCTTAAAGTTCAAAATCCAATTGGGGACAAATAAAAAAGAATTTTATAGAAAACAAAAGAATAGTTAAACAAAATATTGCGAAATTTCATTTTTGTTATGTAATAAATACTTGATAAAGTAGCTTTATTAAATTAACTTTGCGGTTTGTTTTCAAATAAGCTACTATGAAATGTTTACAAATTTGAAAGCGACTTGAATTTTTAAAAATATTATACAAAACATATAGTGCATGAGGCAATTAAAAATTACTAAATCAATTACCAATAGAGAAAGCCAGTCCCTTGAAAAATATTTGCAAGAAATTGGAAAGGTAGATCTTCTTACTCCTGAAGAAGAAGTTGATTTAGCAAAACGAATCAAGAAGGGTGACCAAGAAGCTTTAGAGAAACTTACTAAAGCCAATTTGAGATTCGTTGTCTCTGTAGCCAAACAATATCAAAATCAAGGATTGTCATTAAGTGATTTAATCAATGAGGGAAATCTTGGTTTAATAAAAGCTGCTCAAAGATTTGATGAAACTAGAGGTTTCAAATTCATTTCTTATGCGGTATGGTGGATTAGACAATCCATACTTCAGGCATTAGCTGAGCAATCTAGAATTGTAAGACTTCCACTAAATAAGGTTGGATCATTAAATAAGATTAATAGAGCATTCTCTGAGTTGGAGCAAGAATTTGAAAGAGAGCCATCTTCAGAAGAATTAGCAGAATTGTTGGAAATACCAACGGAAGAAGTAGAAACTACTTTGGGTGTTGCTGCTAGACATGTATCTATGGATGCTCCATTTGTTGATGGTGAAGATAATTCACTCTTAGATGTACTTGAAAATAGCAGTACACCAAATACAGATTCTACCTTAGAGTATAGCGCTTCTCTTAGAAAGGAAATAGAAAGGTCTCTAGGCACGCTTACAGAAAGACAATGCGATGTTATCAAATTGTACTTTGGTATAGGTGTAGAGCATCCTATGTCTTTAGAGGACATCGGAGATAAATTCGGTTTAACAAGAGAGCGTGTAAGACAAATAAAAGACAAAGCCATTAACAAACTTAGATCTGCTTCAAGAAGTAAATTATTGAAACACTATCTAGGTACGTAAATTGTATTTTATTTAACTATCCTCAATTATTATAGGTCTGTTGATGCTTTCTAAGAGCGAAATAAATGTTTCCGTTCGTTGAATGCCTTCTATCGGTTGAATTTTATCGTGCAAGATTTGCCTGAGATGATTCGTGTCTTTGCAAATGATCTTAACGAAGATGCTGTATACTCCAGTAGTATAATGTGCATCGACGATTCCATTAATGGTTTCAAGTTTTGCGGCCACTTCGTCAAACATGCTACTCTTTTCAAGATAAATTCCAAGGAAAGCGGTTACATCGTAACCCATTTTTGAATAGTCTAGATTCAGACTTGATCCTTTAACTATGCCTAGTTGTTCCAGTTTTTTCATTCTTACGTGAATGGTACCTCCTGAAACAAACAATTTCTTAGCAATATCAGTGTAAGGGATTTTAGCATCTTTCATTAATATCGAAAGAATACTTTTGTCTAGTTCATCAATTTCATACATTGGACTGTCTCAAAGTTGTTTAATGAGTAATAAGATTTAATATCTTTGAGTTACAATCGACGTTGAAAATATATTGGTCCTTGTGTAAAAGCAGGGGTTGCTCATTTAGTTACAAGCGTCAAAGATACAAGAAACAAGAAAAAACAAGAATATTATCAAAAATTTCAAAGTATGGATTCCATTGTTGGTGGCAGCATTTTTATCCCTCGGGGTATTGATAGGTCTTTCATTGAATGGATCGCAGGGATTAATTAAAAAAACGAATGCTTCTTCGAGTGCAAAAAAATTAACTGAGTTGATTGAGTATATCGAAGCAAAATACGTTGACGATGTGGATACTGAAGCCATAGTCGAAGATGCCATAAAAGAGGTAATGGGTAATCTTGACCCTCATTCTAGCTATATCAATGCAGATCAATTAGCTTCTGTAAACGAGCAGATGGAAGGTAACTTTGAAGGAATTGGGGTAGAATTCATGACCATTGACGATACCATCGTTATCACACAAATCATGCACAGTGGTCCTGCCAAAACCGCAGGCCTCATCGAAGGGGACAAAATACTTGCTCTAGGGGATTCTATTATAGCCGGAAATAATTGGACCAACGATAAAATAATTTCTGTTTTAAAAGGTCCTCGTAATAGCATTGCAGAACTCTTAATATTAAGGGGGGATGAAGAAATGAATTTTGATGTAAAGCGTGATTGGATTACAGTCAATTCAATAGGCTCTGCTTATATGTTGGATGAAAAGACAGGCTACATTAAGATCAATCGATTTAGCAGCCGCACATATCGGGAATTTATGTCATACCTAGAGCACATGGTTGACAATCAGAACATGATAAATCTTATGATAGATGTCAGAGGAAATCCCGGTGGATATTTAAAGGAGACGGTCAATATATTAAGCCAGCTTTTTAAGGAAAAATCAAAAATGTTGGTTTATACGGAGGGTAAAAATGCTAGAAGACATGAATACAAATCTACCGGAAAAAACTTTTTTGAGATTGAAGAAATCGCCGTATTAATTGATAAAGGATCAGCCTCAGGTTCAGAAATATTAGCTGGAGCAATCCAGGATTATGATAGAGGAACTGTTGTAGGTAGAGCTTCTTTTGGAAAAGGCTTGGTACAAGAACAGTATCCCTTGAGTGATGGGTCAGCCCTGAGATTAACCGTTGCAAGGTACTATACCCCTTCTGGGAGATTTATTCAAAAACCCTATGAGGACAAAAATGCCTATCACAATGATTTGAATAATAGATTCGATTCCGGAGCCTTGTTTAATAAAGACAGTGTTGAAGTCATTGATTCGCTCATTTTTACCACAGAAGCAGGTAGAGTCGTATATGGAGGTCAAGGAATTTTTCCTGATGTTTTTGTTGCGGATAATGAAACACTATATACGAGTTGGTACAATAAATTCTCATTCCATTTTCCAGAATTTATTTATAAAGAATTTTTCAAAGATGCTTCGTTCAATGAAATGGAGATTTGGGATTTTATTCGGGAATATGAATTCCCAGTTTCTACAATTGAGCATTTTAGAGACTTTCTACACAGCAAAGGGGAAGCCTTTGATGAACGTAAACTATTCGAACATAAAAGTTTTCTTTTAGAAAGAATGAAAGTGCGATTAGCAAAGCAATTGTATGGAGACGAGGGTATGTATATGCAATTGAATCATGATGATCCCGTAGTCTTGAAAGCGCTTGAAACCATCTATAAAAAGACCCCTTTAAGTTTAAACGAGTAATTAAGACCTGATAAACTCTAATTCTCCTTTTTTATTATAACTCGCCATCACGGAAGGTAATTTTTCGCCTTCATCATCTTGTTTATGTTCGACGACGTATTGAACTTGAGCCAAAAGCTTTGGATCAATATGCTTGAAGGATTTGGGAAACTTTCTCTTGTGCAAATTTGCTGAAGTTGAAACAATAGGCTTCTTAAATTCTGCAATAAGATCTTGCAAGAAAGGATCTTTTGTAAGTCTGATGGCAACAGTATTTTTTGGTCCCAATACAAGATCCGGTAAATTTATTCCTTCTGGATAAATAACCGTAAGCGGATGATCGTGGTATGCAAGCAGCGTTTCCACTCTTGGGTGCATCTCAACTACATAACGCTTGAGCATTTTTATACTATTGACAAGTATGATTAGACCTTTATTTTTGGGCTTTTTCTTGGTTTTGATGAGTGTCTCAACTGCAGTAGCATTTGTGGCATCACACCCAAGTCCCCAAATAGTGTCCGTTGGATAAATTATTAATCCACCTTCTTTTAGAACGGTAGAAATTTTCTTAACGGAATCAGGATATATTCTTTCGCTATTCATAAATTAAGCGCTAATATAAGTCGATTCTATACAATAATGTGTTAGTTTTATGTGTTTGAGCATAGATATTTGGATACTATTGAAAAGAAAAATTAACATAAAATACCTCCTTTTTGTTCTCATCTTTTTATGTGCTTCAGCTTATGAACTGAATGCGAGACATATCATAGGAGGTGAAGTCACTTATAGATGCCTTGGAGCCACCGCTAATGATCCTGATATTATGAGGTACGAGCTCACACTTAAGGTCTATCGAGACTGTGCCTCAGGAGGAGCTCAATTTGACAATCCAGCCAGAATTGGAATTTATAGAGGTAATAGCGGAGGCAGTTATTCTTATGTCAATCAAGTCAATGTTGGGCATGATCCCATTGTTAACATCAACGAAGATGACAATCCTTGTTTGATTGTACCAGCCGGAGTCTGCGTGCAAGAAGCGACCTATGTATTCGAACTAGAATTGCCTATCATCACTCAAGAATACCTCATTTCTTATCAGAGATGTTGTAGAAATGAAACCATCAACAATATTGTTGATCCTAGGAGTACAGGTGCGACCTATCAAGTAACGATCACACCAGAAGCGCAACTTAATTGCAACGACGGTCCAGTATTTAAAGATTTTCCTCCTATTGCGATATGTGCGGGACAACCGATTAATTTTGATCACAGTGCCATTGATAATGAAGGTGATCAATTGGTATATAAGTTTTGCGCCCCTTTGACAGGAGGAGGACCTATGGGTTCAAATGAAAATCCTGGTGACCCAGGAGCATGTGATGGTATTTTACCCATTCCAGCGAATTGTGCACCACCTTTTAGTCCAGTCAACTTTTTAGGGCCTACTTATACTGAAAATCAACCATTAGCTGGTGATCCTATCGTATCAATTAACAATCAAGGAATTATAACAGGAGTCCCACTGCAAACAGGACAATTTGTGGTAGGAGTATGTGTCGAAGAATATCGGAATGGTGTATTGCTAAGTACCCTTAGAAGAGATTTTCAATTTAATGTAATCATGTGTGAGCCGCTTGTTACGGCTCAAATAGAAAGTGATTTGCAGATCGGTGCCAAAGAATATGTTGTGAATTCTTGTGGGGTAAATACCATTGATTTTATCAATACAAGTACCATAGAAGAAAATATAAATTCCTACGAATGGCGTTTTGATTTAGGAGACTCTATTGCTATTGTAAATACGAGAGACGCTACAGTAACTTTCCCAGATATTGGAGAATATCAAGGTAAGTTATTGCTTAATGAAGGCTCAGAATGTGGAGATTCAGCAGATATTTTTGTAAATATTTTTCCAGCCATTGATGCAGATTTTGTCTTCGCTTATGATACCTGTGTAGCAGGAGCTGTAACATTTGGAGATCGCTCGGTTAGTGGTAGCAATTTTATTACAAATTGGTTGTGGGATTTTGGAGATGGAGATTCAGCCTTTGTTAGAAACCCGGCACATTTTTTTGATGAACCAGGAATTAAGAATGTAACGCTTAGTGTCATTGATTCAAATTTATGTGTTGATTCTATAACTCAAGAGATTGCCTATTTTCCAGTTCCTCCTTTATTAATTGTAGATCCTTCTACATTCTTAGGATGCACGCCCGCTAGTATATTTTTTAATAATTTATCAGTACCAATTGATTCTACTTATGATATTTTGTGGAATTTTGGAGATGGCAATACCAGTACGGATATCAGTCCGGTCCATATTTATGAAACCCCTGGTATCTATGATATCAGTTTAGAAATAGTTAGTCCAATAGGATGTATGATTGATACCATATTTCCTGATTGGATAGAAATACTTCCTGGACCAACAGCAGCCTTTGAATATACTCCAGAATCCGTGAGCACCGTGAACCCAACTGTGGATTTTACAAATTTATCAGAGGATGAACGAGCCTGGGAATGGAGTTTTGGTAATGAAGGACTCTCTCTAGAGGAAAATCCTGTATACACTTTTCAAGATACAGGTTTGTATGAAGTAGAGTTGGTCGTCTTTCATGAAGATAACCAATGCACCGATACAGCTTTTGCTTTGATAGATGTAGTCCCAATTCTAACCTATTTCTTACCAAATGCCTTTACTCCTAATGGAGACTTTACCAACGATTTGTATCAAGGCAAGGGCAATTTATTTGGGATTACAGACTTTAATTTGACGATTTGGAACAGATGGGGAGAACTCTTATTTGAAACAGATGATCCCCGGGAAGGATGGAATGGACGCTACCAAAATACAGGCGATGATCTGCCAGTAGGTGTCTATGTGGCAAAAGCTCAATTTGTGGACGCCAGAAATAAGCCAGTAGAGATTCGAACTTTTGCTACACTTATCCGCTAAATAGCTATATTTATTTCAATTAAAAGTATATCTTTGCGGCTCGTTTAAATGAGCTAAATAATAAAGTCATGGATTTAATCAATTACGTTCACGAGCAACTTTCTCAAAAAAGAACTCTAGCAGATTTCAAACCTGGAGATAATGTCGTGGTAAGTTATAAGATTGTTGAGGGTGCAAAAGAGCGTATTCAAGATTTCCGAGGAGATGTAATCCAGATTAAAGGTTCTGGTTCCACAAAAACATTTACCGTTAGAAAAATTGCTAGTGGAGTAGGTGTTGAGCGTATCTTCCCTTTCGCAAGTCCTAACATTGTTGATGTAAAAATCACAAAGCATGGTAAAGTGAGAAGAGCTAAACTATTCTACTTAAGAGAGTTAGTAGGTAAGAAAGCTCGTATCAAAGAGCGAAAAGTTAATAAGTAAATTCCCTTTACATTTTTTATTACTGATCTGCAGCGGTTAACTTAAGACTTAACGCGCTTGGTTTATTTTAAGAATTCACTAATTCTTAGAAACATATCCAGCATAAATAAGTTATATCAAGGCTAATAATATGCTTTTGAGATATCTTCCCATATTACTTTTTATTTTTTTTATTGAATGGTATAGCTTCCAAGCTATTGACACCCTAGGCAGTTTCTTAAGTGCTACTGGTTTACAAATAGTTAAAGTGTTTGTAATAGTTGCTGGGGCAATCATGATGTTGGCTTTAGTCTCATTACTTAATCAGAGGAATACTTTTAATAGTAGCATGTATAAGCGTTACATGTTAAGTTTTCTGGTAATCATTTATTCAGCGAAGTTTGTCTTTTGCCTTTTTTTACTCTTGGATGACTTCAGAAGATCTATAATTTCTCTAATCCAAAATCAACCGATAGATCGATCGTTTTTATGGACACTCCTCGGAACGACATTTGTGTCCACGATTTTGCTGCTCTTGATTAGAGGCATGTGGAAGAACCCATTTAAATTTAAAGTTATCGATCAAGCCTTGCATATTGAAGGGCTGCCTGATGCACTGAATGGACTGCATATTGTCCAAATATCTGATATACATGCCGGAACTTTTAATGCACCTGAAGCTTACACAAGATGTGTCAATATGATCAATGAGCTCAAAGCGGATTTGGTTTTATTTACGGGTGATCTTGTCAATTTTGATATATCAGAACTCAGACCCTATATGAATGTTTTCAATAAGATCAAAAGTACCTATGGCACTTTTGCCGTACTTGGGAATCATGATTATGGGCATTTTTACAATTGGAAAAGTAGATTAGATGCCGAAAATCAGATACAACAATTGCGAGAAGTTCACAAGAAATTAGGCTGGAATCTGCTGAATAATGAGCACAGAATCATAAATCACAATGGAGTAAACTTTGCCCTGATCGGCGTAGAAAATGTTTCTGAGAAGCCTTATTTCCCCAAATTTGGAGATATGAACAAGGCGGTTCGCAATATGCCAAAGGTTCCATTGCAAATTTTGATGACGCATGATCCAACTCATTGGGATATGGAAATTGTTAAAGACTTTCCTGATGTTGATCTAACTTTATCAGGACACACCCATGGAATGCAATTTGGATTTGAAATAGGTAATAAATTTAAGTGGAGTCCAGTTAAATATGCCTATAAGCATTGGTTGGGTTTGTATCAAAAAGGTAAACAATATTTATACGTAAATAGAGGTTTAGGTTGTTTAGTATATCCAGGAAGGGTAGGAATGCTTCCTGAAATAACTTCGTTTAGACTTCATAGTTTTGAATGAGTTTTATTTATTTTTAATTCTAGATTAGATAACATAATATGTATAGTAAAAAACTATTATCGACTGTGGCTTTCATGATCATATTAATGTTTGTAGCATGCAAGCAAGATTCAGCTAAAGCCATAGAGGGAACTGATTTGGAAGGAAAATGGGAAGTATTTGAAGCTTATCGTGGCAAGAAAGTGACAGAAACCTTAAATGGTGCCTATTTTATCTTTAAAAATAATGAACTTACCGTTAACATTACTGGCAGAGATGTGACGGCTCCTTATACGCTTACAGGGACTAAAATAGAGCATCAAACTACCAATAAGGAACGTTATGAAATAAGTGGCTTCGTGAATGATAACATGATGCTCAATACAACACTAAGTGATTATGACTTTAGATTCAATGTTAAAAAAGTCGAAGAATAGAAAAAGCTTCCATTACATTTTATGCTTCTTCATATCTCTTGGAATTCACTCAAACTTAAAGGCGCTAGAATGCAGTGTTGAGTACGCTTGCTTTCAAGATGAAGAAGGCCCTTACATCGAAGTATACACACAAGTACTTGTAAATTCTGTTTCAAAAGAATTTACTCCGGACTCCATGATTTTGAGTTCTGTGGAGGTATTATTTTTATTCAAGCAAGATTCAACAATAGTGAGGTTTGATAAATTCAGTCTGAATGCACCACAAAGCAGAATGGCTTCTGATTTTATCAATGTAAAAAGATATCGATTGGATAAAGGGACTTACCAATTTGATTACGAAATCATGGATACACGGGACAGTGCCAATGTGGTAAAAAAAATAACGCCCGTTGATATAGTCTTTCATGAAAAAGTTGCTTTGTCTGACATCAATTTACTCTCTTCATATAAGGCCGACAATGCGAATACATTGATGCACAAAAATGGCTACTATCTAGAAAGTCTCCCTTATGCTTATTATGGAAAAAAGTATGAGCATCTCATTAGTTATTTTGAAATCTATCATTCAGATGAAATAGCGGATGATTTTTTTATTTCAATGACTATTAGTTCACTGACGAACCCTGATTTTGAAATAAATAAATATAAAAGGCTCACACCAAAAGAAACCCAGATTTTAATAATACCTATGGATATTTCAAAAGTTCCAAGTGGTAAGTTTCGTTTTACCATTCAATTGAAGAATAAGGATAAAGCGTTGTTAGATGAAGTTTCAAAGGAATTTTTAAGAACCAATCCGGAATATGACTTCACGCTTGCCATGGAGGATAAAGAAGCTGTTTCTCTAAATTTTGTTGAGAAGCTTGCCGATGAAAAATTAGATTATTATTTAAAATCATTGATGCCAAGAGTTAATCCTACACAAAGAGATGTCATCAATTATCTGGTTAAGAAATCAAGTCCTGAGAAAAAACGATTATACATTTCTAATTACTGGAATGAGAATTTTCCGCAACATGCAGAAGTCTCCTTTGATCAATATAATAATGTCTTAACAGCTGTTGATAATAGTTTTAATAATGGCTTTGGTCATGGTTTTGAAACAGATAGAGGCTACATATTTTTAAAGTATGGTAAACCTGACGATAAGATCACAGTTGAGGATGAACCTTCTGCTCCACCTTATGAGATATGGATGTATTATAAATTAAATGGTACTACCGAAGTGGATGTCAAATTTTTGTTTTATAATCCATCCTTAGTTACCAATGGATACATACTACTGCATTCTACCGCTCGCACAGAAAGAAATAATCCACGATGGTTAGCTGAATTGTATTCTGATGCACCCAATGAATTAAATGGATCAAGTTCTCTTGAAGCTAATGATATCGGACCAGGCTTTAATCGTCGTGCCAAAGAATTAATGGAAGATAATTAGTAAGCATAGCTTAAAAAGCTTGAAACCAATCCATCTTACCTCCGCTTAAATACCAAAATATCCCTCCAACTAATATCGGAGCTATAATGCTAATGATCATCAGGTAAAAATACCACCTAGGCACTCTAGATGGTTCAATCAATTCCGCTATTATTGAAACCAATAACAGTAAGGCAAAAATGATAGGAAATGATATTGAAATGAAACTACCTATATAATCACTTGCAAACCAAATAGCAATGTAGATGATAATTTGAACGAAGAATATTTCTGCTAAGTGATCTTTAATCATGGTCAAGTTTCAGTACAAAAACTCAAGTTACACTTTGGAGAGAAATATTATGAACTGCTTAGTTTCTTTTTTTAGCTAAGGTGTCAACCCTGATGATGCGTTTTTGTTGCTCTAAATATCTTTTTTCAGCGTATTTCTTAGCTAAAGTCTTTGTGTCAAGTGGCACCCCATTTAAATGTCTGTGGAAGCTAATAATGATTAATTGTGCCATGTCATCAGGAAAACTTACCCCTTGCATTTTTAAATGATGAGACAAACGACTTCCTTCGTAAAATCCCCAATTGACCATCATCCATTTTCCTAAACCAAAGTGAAGCTTTACGGCAATGGTATCTTCAGGTGCGGCTTTAAATTCTGCAACGATCTCTGGATCAGCCAATTTTTTAATTTGTTCAATGGCATCTTCTAAATCCGCAGGAATGTAAACATCATCCAAATATTCTTGCGTAATTCTTCGCTCATATTCTTTCATGAAAGCTTTCTCAAAGTCAGGTTGACTGAACAAAGAAAGACTTGTCAAGCTTATCAATAGCGTGAAAAGAAATTTATTAACCATTATCTAGCAACTTTAAAAATCAATTCTAAAACCCCAAATATCTTGCTTTAGTGTCTAAAAAATCCACAATTAACATTCTTTTAGGTTTTGATTAAAGCATTTTCTTTGGATGAATTACGCATGAAAAGGACATTTTTTCGTGTTTTGATATAATTATTAAATTTTCTTTAGCTTTGCAGCCTTTAAAAAACGAACGGTATAATTTTTGAATCTCGAAGAGACCTATGGCTAAAAATCTTTTAATTGTTGAGTCACCCGCGAAAGCAAAAACCATTGAAAAATATCTTGGAGAAGACTTTATTGTTAGATCTAGTTACGGTCACGTAAGAGATTTAGAGAAGGGCAAGAAGGGAATAAGTATTGAAAATGGCTTTGAACCTAGCTATGTAGTCTCACCAGAAAAGGTAAAAATTGTTGACCAGTTAATCAAGGAAGTAAAGGGCGTTGAAGAAGTTTGGTTGGCAACGGATGAAGACCGAGAAGGAGAGGCCATCTCTTGGCACTTGTGCAAAGTTTTAGGTCTTGATGAACATACCACTAAGCGAATTGTATTTCGAGAAATCACAAAATCTGCCATACAAAAAGCCATTACGGAACCTCGCACGGTTGATCTAAATATCGTAAATGCCCAAAAGGCAAGAAGAATTTTAGATAGGCTCGTAGGATTCGAATTGTCAGGTGTACTTTGGAGGAAAATTAGGAATAAACTATCTGCTGGAAGAGTGCAGTCTGTGGCTGTGAAGCTCATTGTAGAGCGAGAAAGAGAAATTACGAAGTTTGAAGCAGAACCATTTTTTAGAGTGGTTGCTTTATTCAATGTTACAAATGAGGCTGGTAAAACTGTCATTTTAAAAGCAGACCTATCCGATAGATTGAAGGATGAAAAAGAAGCTACAGAATTTTTAGAAAGCTGTAAGTCTGCCGATTTTACCATTGATAAAATCGATGTCAAGCCTAGAAAAAGAAAACCTACCGCTCCTTTTATTACTTCAACCTTGCAGCAGGAAGCAAGTAGAAAATTATACTTTGGTGTGAAGCGAACCATGTCTGTTGCTCAAAAACTTTATGAGCAAGGACATATTACTTATATGAGAACGGATTCAAAAAATCTTAGTAAAACAGCTATTGATGCAATCTCAGAAGAGATATTGAATTTGTTTGGAGATAAGTACTTACAAAACAGAACATTTAAAAGTAAAGATAGTACAGCTCAAGAAGCACACGAAGCCATCAGGCCTACCAACTTTAGTGTAAGATCTGTAGGCGCAGAAAGTGATCAGCAAAGATTGTATGAATTGATTTGGAATAGAACTATGGCAAGTCAAATGGCTGATGCTGAGTTAGAAAAAACAAATGTATCCATTAAGATATCTACGCAACCAGAGAGAAAGTTGAAGGCAACAGGAGAGGTCATGAAATTTGATGGTTTCATGAAGGTTTATATGGAGAGTAAAGATGAGGATGACAGTGGAGAAGAAACCAAAGGAATTTTGCCTCCATTAAAAGAAGGTCAATTGTTGGACCTTAAAAATATCACAACTACCGAACGCTTTACACGTCCTTCCAATGCAAGATTTACTGAGGCCAGTTTGGTTAAGAAAATGGAAGAACTGGGTATTGGTCGTCCATCTACCTATGCACCTACGATTAGTAAAATCATGGAGGCAAAAAGAGGATACATTACCAAAGAAAGTAGAGAAGGCGTCGAAAGAAAGTATAGGAATTTAATCCTAGAGAATGGCGAGATCGTTAAGGAAGATCTTTCTGAAATGACAGGTGCTACCAGCAATCGTTTATATCCAAGTGATTTAGGGATGCTTGTTACAGATTTTCTTGATGAACATTTTGAAGATATCATGCAGTACAATTTTACAGCAGATATTGAAGAGAAATTTGATGTGATCGCTAATGGTAAATTGAAGTGGGATGAAATGATTAAGAGCTTTTATGTTCCTTTTCATTCAGAGGTAGAACACACCATAGAACATGCAGAGCGCGCCAAAGGGAAAAGAATCTTAGGTAAGGATGCAGTAAATGGACATTCTATATTAGTGCAAATGACGCGTTTTGGCCCTGTAGCTCAAATAGGAGATCGGGAAGAAATGGCTGAAGATGAAAAGCCCATTTTTGCAAGCTTAAAGCCTGGGCAATCTATCGAAACCATAAATCTAGAGGAAGTCATGGAGTTGTTCAAACTTCCAAGAGAGATGGATCCCTATGATGGCTTAGAAGTGTCAATCAGATCAGGTAGATTTGGTCCTTATATTAAATTCGGGGAAGCTTTCATATCTATTCCTAAAGACGAAGATCCGATTTCTATGGAAAGAGCAAGGGTTGAGGAATTGATAGAGCAGAAGAAAAAAGAGGATGCTCCTGTCACGCACTATGAAGAAAAACCTGTAACTCAAGGTGCAGGTCGTTTTGGCCCTTTTTTGAAATGGGATGGAATTTTTATCAACATACCTAGAAAGTATGATCCGGACAATCTTACGGAGAAAGAAATGCATGAATTGATTGCAGCTAAGATTGAAAAAGAAGCAAATCGATACATTCATAGATGGGACAAAGAAAAGACCTCTGTCGAAAATGGCCGTTGGGGACCTCTTATCAAACATAAAAGAATTAAACTAAATCTTCGAAAAGAAGACGGTACTTGGTATACAAAAGAGGAGGCTGAAAAACTGACATTTGAAGATGCAAAGGAGTTGATCAATCTGAATCACCCAGGCACCATCAAATAAGCTTCGTTAAAGTCAATCAATTTTTTAAGCTCAAAAGCCTTACTGAATAAATCCTTTTTTGCTGCTCATTTGAATTTTGAGCAACATGATTTCTTTCATGGCTATAGCCTTCTTCTTAGCTTCATCTGCTTTGCTTCCTTGAAAATGTGTATCTATGGTTTCCTCCCATTGTTTGATCCAAACATCAAAGTGATTTTCATTTAATGAAATCTTTCTGTTTAATTCAATGTGTTTTACCATCGGATTTCCCCTGTAAGATGGAATTCCTAAAAGTGCTGATTCCCAAAATTGATACATAATTGGAAGGTGATCTTCTAAGTCCATGCTCATATAATCTCTAAAAATAAAACCAATGGTTTCATCTTTTAGTAGCTTTTGATAAAAATGGTCTACTAAAAATTTTATGTCTTCTCTCGTGCTTATGTCATCCATGCTCATGAAAGTATTTCTTTGAATCAAGTTTATAAATCCTCCTTCTTGTACAATTGGTTTACTACTTCCAATCCCACATCCATGAATTCTTCGATGACATTATCAGCGATTAGTTTTCCTGGTACATAGAGTATTAAATAAAAATTGATGGCTTCAATGGTCCACCCTCTATTAGATGTAAAATATCTAATGACTTGGTCTGTGAAATGGTGTCTGATGAATTCTTCATCTGGGCCTTTTAAATAATAGGCTCTAGAAAACTTTGGCCATTCTTTAAAATCAATATCTTCTTTCCCAAACTTAGAGGCAATAGCATCTAATAAGTTTTCAGGTCGCATGAAAAATTCTGGCAATCCCAAATCAAGGGATTGAAAGAAAAGAACGGTTTGATTTCTTCTGTTAGCGGTTTTAGTAAATCGATTTTGATATTCATAGTCAAAGACATGAATTTTGAAATTCATCTCAGTGAGACTCATAAGATTTCGAATCTGCTTGCGATAGCCTTTTTGAAAAAGAAGGAATCCCTCTAACTGATGAATCATTCCATACTGTTCTTCTGCTCTATAGCTCATATTCAGCTTATTGGAAAGCTGTTTCATCTTTGCCTTTCGCTTTTCGAAATAGTTTTTATACATCTTTTGCCATCATGATTAATCTCTTAAAGATATATTAATTTGATCAGCTTGTTCACCCTCAAATTGTATATGAGCCTATAGATCAGAGTCATGATCTGACTTATTAAAATTTATTCACCTATAGTTGAATAACAAGAAGAAGTCTTAACTTTAGAAAGCTTAAGGAAATAGATTTCAATGGATATTTTCCTGATGCATTTGCTTAAATCTATACTAAAAATACATTCATGGCAAGCTTTGATATTAAAATAAATGGCAATAAAAAAACGGTCGAAGTAGATGGAGCTACACCTCTTTTATGGGTGTTGAGGGATCATCTAAAGTTGGTGGGAACTAAGTACGGTTGTGGTATGGCCCAGTGCGGGGCGTGTACCATACATGTCGATGGCAAAGCGGTAAGATCTTGCGTATACCCTATATCTCAATTAAAGGATCAAAAAATAACAACCATCGAGGGCTTATCCGATGATGGAAGTCACCCAGTCCAAAAGGCTTGGTTGGAAAAAGATGTGCCTCAATGTGGTTATTGTCAAGCTGGCCAAATCATGAGTGCTGCTGCATTACTCGATGCCAATCCTAAACCGACTGATGATGAAATTGATGCCGCAATGAGCGGAAATATATGTCGGTGTGGAACTTATGTTCGCATCAAGGACGCAGTAAAAACGGCATCAAAGATGTAGTTAAATTTATCTATCCCAATTCAAATCCTTCTAATAAAAAATAAAATGACAAGTATAAAAACATCATATAATAGACGGGCTTTTTTGAAGTCTTCGGCAGCAGCAGGAGGAGGAATGCTAATTGGTATCAGTTGGCTTGCCTCATGTGAATCAGCACAAGTGGAAGAAGCTTTGACCATGCCAGAGGAATGGTTTGATTTTAATCCTTATTTAAAAATTGGGGACAATGGTGTAGTAACCATTTATTCACCCAATCCTGAATTTGGTCAGAATGTCAAGACCGCCATGCCTATGATCGTTGCAGAAGAATTGGATGTGGATTGGAAAAATGTCATAGTCGAACAAGCCGCTTACAATGCCGAATTGTACGGAATGCAATTTACAGGTGGCAGTCGTGGGATCATGTCTAAATGGGATGCACTCAGAATGGCTGGAGCAACAGCGAAACACATGTTGAAAGAAGCAGCTGCTAAAAACTGGGAGGTTCCCATCTCAGAAATAAATACAGAAAATGGTGTTTTGTACCACAAGAAAAGTAAACAATCCATCAGCTATGGTGCGCTTGCCTCAGCAGCAGCTGGTATGGCAGTTCCAGAAGAAGTGGAATTGAAAGAAGTAAAAGACTTTAAAATCATTGGTACTTCAAGAAAGAATGTTGAAGGCTTAAACATTGTGACAGGTAAACCGCTTTTTGCATTGGATTATCATCAAGAAGGAATGTTGATTGCGATGATTGAGCATGCTCCAAGTTTCGGTTTGAAGCTAAAGTCTGTTGATGCCGCGGATGCCAAAGCCATGCCCGGCATTAAGGATGTCTTTACCATCAAGACCTATGAAGATGATTATGAAAAAGGTGGATTTGATGCAAATGCATTTGGTGAGCTTGTTGTGGTTGTGGGTAATTCTACCTGGGAAGTAATGAATGCTAAGAAAGCCTTGAATATTGAATGGGAACCATTTAAAGCTTATTCGGAAACGATCAATGGATGGAGAGGGAAAAGTGTTGTCAATGTTCCTGCAGGCCTTGAAAGTACGGCCAGCCACAACAATAAAATGGATGCGCTTGCTGCCAAAAAAGGAAAGATTGTAAGGAAGGATGGCGATCCAGAATCCATGTTTAAGAATGCAGCAAAGATTATCGAACGCCATTATTCAGCACCATACCTAGCACATAATTGCATGGAACCTGTGAATGTTTTTGCAGATGTGAGGGATGGTAAAGTTAGATTAGCTGGTCCACTGCAGGCACCAGGTTTTATTGAACCTGCAATAGCAGCGAGTACAGGAATATCAGTTGAAAACATTGACATAGAAATGACGCGAATGGGAGGAGGTTTCGGTAGACGTGCCTATTCTCATTATATGGTGGAGGCTGCGCTAATTTCACAAAAAGCTAAGGCACCTATAAAGTTGATGTATAGCCGAGAAGATGATATGACAAATGGTATTTATAGGCCTACCTACAGAGCAAGCTATAAGGCAGCACTTGATGAAAATAATAACTTGACTGCATTGCATATTAAAGCTGGAGGAATTCCTGAAAGTCCGCTTTTTGCAGATCGTTTTCCTGCTGGTGCTATTGATCATTACATGGCTGAAGAATGGTCCATTGAATCAAACATTACAACAGGCGCATTTAGAGCACCAAGATCTAACTTTATGGCAGGTGCAGAGCAATCATTCTTGGATGAACTGGCTGAGGCAATGGGTAAAGATCCCATTGATTTTCGATTAGAACTTTTACAAAAAGCAAAAGAACAACCCGTAGGAGAGCGAAATGATTATGATCCCGAGCGTTACGCTGGAGTTTTAGAATTGGTCAGAGAAAAATCAAATTGGTCTGAACAAAAAGAAAATGTTCACCGAGGAGTTTCCGCTTACTTTTGCCACAATTCTTATGCTGCACATGTTTTAGAATTAAGCATGGAGGATGGCGAACCAGTAGTTCAAAACGTATGTTGTGCGGTTGATTGTGGAATCGTCGTAAATCCTGATGCTGCTAAAAATATGGCTGAAGGCGGAATTATAGATGGGATTGGTAATGCACTTTATGGTGAACTTACATTTAAAGATGGCGCTCCTGAACAAAATAACTTCCATCAGTACAGAATGATAAGAATGAATGAAGCTCCCAAATCAATTGACGTACATTTTGTGAAAAATGAAATTAAGCCAACAGGTTTAGGAGAACCGCCATTCCCTCCAATTTTTGGAGCAATAGCAAATGCAATGTACAAAGCAACTAATACACGACAGTACCATCAGCCATTCCTTGGTAAGGATAAAGTATTGGGATAGACTATTTGTGCTTTATAAAATTTGATGTCAAATCCTTTAGGATGTAGTTTGCTACATTAGAAGAGGCATTATTATTTTTTAGTACTTGTGCGAGTTGTTTATAGTCTGCAATTTGGCTTTCAGGATTCAATAAAAGTTCATCTAAATGGCTTTTGATTAAACTTGCATTACAATCTCCTTGAATCAATTCTCGGACCACAGGTTTATCCAAAATTAAATTAACTAAAGAGATATAGGGTACTTTAATTAAGCGCTTTGCCATCCAGTAGGAAATGGGATGCAGTTTATATACGACTACTTGTGGGACTTTAAATAACGCAGTCTCTAATGTTGCAGTGCCACTTGAAACGATGGCTGCTTTGCTTTTTTGTAAAAGAGAGTAACTTCCTTCACGGGTAGAAAGCGTACTTGGTTTATAGAATGCTTTGTAGAAGCTTTCAGGGACGTGTGAGGACTCCGCAACAATAAATCGGTATTCTGGTATCAATTGACTGAGTTCGACCATCACAGGGAGCATTCTGGATATTTCTTGTTTTCTGCTGCCCGGCAGTAGTGCAATAATTTTTTGTTCTTGATGGTTTGCAGGATTCGCATTTTTAAATTGCTCGATTTCTTCGATCAAGGGATGTCCGGGAAACTCAACTTCAAATCCTTGTTTGGCAAAAAAGTCTTTTTCGAAAGGTAAAATGACAAAGAGCTTGTCAATGTATTTTTTAAGTTTTGCTACTCTTGATTTTTTCCATGCCCAAACTTGAGGAGAGACATAGTAATATTTTTTTGCCCTCAGTTTTTGTGCCCAAGCAGCCATGCGCAAATTAAAACCTGGGTAATCTATAAAAATGATCGCATCAGGATCAAACTCCAACATTTGTTCTTTACATTGTTTGAAGTTTCTATTAATCGTCCTGGCGTTAGCCACTACCTCAGCAAATCCCATAAAGGCCAATTCATCAATGTGTTTTGATAATCTAACGCCCGTAGCTTGGATTTTTTCTCCGCCCCAAGCAAGAAAGCTAGCTGTGGGATCTTTTGCTTGAAGTTCACGAATTAATTGCGCACCATAGATGTCACCAGATGCTTCACCACTTAGGATAAAATATTTCATTAAAAGAAATAGGAACTGAATCGATAGATCCAAAAAATCACATATACCATGGTAGGGATCACAACGCCTCTCATGCTGTTATCCAATTTATGTTTTTTAAAAAAATGAAAAGCAGTTAAATTCAAGCATATAGCAATAAGGCCAAGTGTTCGTTCTCGAAAGGAATCTGCAAATCCAACGGTACTTGCAAAGCCACTTTGTTCTAGCCAATCATAAATGCTAATCAAAATTGCATAACCCACAAATGGAATGATGAAGCCGAGTGCCAATCCTGTAAGAAAACGATCCTGTTTTAAAAAGCTCATGTTTCTAGTGCTTTGAGATGATCTATTGCATCATATTTAGTAAGGTCATGCCACGAAGGAACCACAGAGGCAAATCCATTTTGTAAGGCCCACACATCAGTATCATCCATCTCTTCTTGAACAATAAACTTACCAGTTAGCCAGTAGTAAGTCCCACCACGCGGATCTTCTCCTTCAACAAACTCTTCTTTCCATCTTCCTTCAGCTTGTCTACAGATTTTAATTCCTTTTAAATCTTCAAGTGGAACAAAGGGAATGTTGACGTTGATCAATTTAGCATTTTGGATGCCCTTTTCTAAAACAAAATGCATACACTTTTTCGCGACCTCTTGACAAACACTAAAGTCTGCATTGTAGCTGTGATCTAAATAGGAAAAGCCTATAGAGTCAATACCTTCCAAAGAGGCTTCCATCGCAGCGGACATGGTTCCTGAATAAAGTATATTGATAGAATCATTCGCACCATGATTGATGCCAGAGACACAAAGGTCGACCTTTCGATCTTTTAAAATTACATTCACTGCGAGCTTCACACAGTCGACTGGTGTGCCAGTACATTCATAAGCTTCAATGCCTTCAAAAACTTTTCGTTTCTTCAGCCTTAAAGGATCTGTCAAAGTCACGGCATGTCCTTTTCCTGATTGAGGTGAATCTGGTGCTACCACGACCACTTCACCTATTTCTCTTGCAACAGCTACTAATGCTTTGATACCTGGGGCAGTAATGCCATCATCGTTTGTAACTAAAATTAAAGGTCTATCCACTTTATAAGTTATATATTATGAATAAAGATAATATTTAGCAGGAAGAAATCCTTTATTTGATTGGGAGATTAGCCCAGAAGTTCATTAGCTATTTTCTAATTAACACAAACTTCATAATTCATCATCAACCAACCTTCAGAATGTGGCTCATAACTCTTTGTGATATATAGCTTTGATTGAATACCATCTTCATTGAAATGATAAGTCTTAATGGTTGTGGGAATCTCACTAAATGGCGCTTTGATCTCTTGGATTTCTTCTCTATTCGAAAATTGCATGAGCTTTTGATCCACCTGAAGGTATTGCCCGTCTCTTTTTACAAATCCTTTTTCATCAAAGGCTAATTTCATTTGCACTGTATAACAACCCATACCTTTTTGCGCACCAAATTGAGCAAATGCAATTTCTCCATAATCAGCTGGATAGGAGAGTACTTTATAATTCTCAAAGTCAATTTCATGACTCTCATATGAAGCTCTTCCTGTTAGGCCATTGTTGACATTGGTGACTTCATACTTCTCATATACGACGGCCTTGAGCACATCAAAACCACTATGAATGGGAAGCCCCATATGCAAGGTTTCCATGTATGATTTTATGGAACTCTGTGCCTCTGTGCTTGAAGAAAATAAAATCCCAAAAAAGAAAATTACTAAGAACCGTGACATTAATTTATATTTATATTATAAAAAATAAAATACGAATACTAAAAGGGTTTGGATTACAAAAATATTGTTCTACAATTAGAAAAGAAGGAGTTTAAAAATATTTATTTCCTGCATGGTGAGGAAGAATATTTCATTGATTTGCTTGTAAGATATTTTGAAAATAAGGTATTAAACAACTCTGAAAAGGCTTTTAACCAAATTATAACGTATGGGAAAGACCTCAATGCTTCCCAATTAACGGATTATTGTATTCAATTACCTATGATGGCGCCTTACAGGATGATCATCGTGAAAGAGGCGCAGTCCATGCGTTCTTTGCCAGATATGGACTCCTATATCAACAATCCAGCTCCTCAAACCATCCTAGTTTTTGCCCATAAACACAAAAAAATGGACGGTAGAACCAATTTTGCTAAAAACATGAAGCGTTCTATGCAATCTGTCATTTTTGAAAGCAAACGACTGAAGGAAAATGCAGTTCCAAGCTGGGTGGTAAAATATATGGCCGAAAAAGACCTTAAGATAGATTTAGATGCAGCTCAACTTGTAGCCGAATATATGGGAAACGACCTCAGCAGAATTTCCAATGAGATGGGGAAGTTAGCCATTCAACTTGCAGGAAAAGCGGAGGTAAAAAAACAAGACATTGAGGATAACATTGGCATTAGTAAAGATTACAATGTTTTTGAATTGCAAAAAGCTTTGGGAAAAAAATCCAGAGGACAAATCGCCAAGATCATTCAATACATGGCCGCCAATATGCGTACCAATCCCATACAAATGATCATTGGTTTATTGTATTCCTATTACAGTAAGTTATTTGTGGCAAAGAGTAGTTCTAATGGAACTGATGCGAGCTTAATGAAAGCATTAAATTTAAACAACAGCTACTTTCTAAATGAATATAAATCTGCACTGCGTAATTACTCCTTGCAAGAAATTAAAAATGCCATTCATACCCTCAAATATTATGATTTGAAATCAAAGGGTGTAGGAAATAAAAATATGAGCGATAGGGATATGTTCGCTGAGATGATTTATAAATTGATCAATTAAAATTTATTCCCGTACTGCAGCTGCATGATCATCTCTTCTTGGATCTGCCGCACCTACAATCATTGTATCATTGACAACCATGATGGCTTCGACCGTCCCAATGTGATCTACCGCTCTGAGTTTGTGACCCATCGATTCTAATATTTTAATCTTATCTGCATCAAAATTTCCTTCCTTTTCGTACATGATTTGGTCAGGTAACCACTGATGGTGAAATCTCTTCGCTGCTACAGCTTCGCTAATATTCATTCCGTATTCTACCACATTGAGAAATACTTGAAGTACAGATGTAATAATCGTTGATCCACCAGGTGTTCCAAGCACCATGAATAGTTGATTATTTTTTTCAATAATGGTAGGTGTCATGCTACTCAACATACGTTTGCCAGCTTCAATTTTATTGGCTTCTGCGCCAATGAGTCCAAACATATTTGGGGTACCTGGCTTTGAACTAAAGTCGTCCATCTCATTATTCAAGAAAAACCCAGCTCCCTTCACCCAAACCTTTGAGCCATAAGATGCATTGATGGTCGTTGTCACAGAAGCCGCATTGCCTTCTCCATCCATTACGGACAAATGGGTGGTTTCAAAACTCTCTTTGGCCATAGCAAAATCTCCTGCAACAATAGAAGCGGATGAGCTTGCGGAGTCTGCTGAAAAATCATTTATGCGCTCTTCTAAATACGCTTCATCCAAGAGTAAATCAATAGGCACATCATAAAAATCACTATCACCAAGGTGCTCAGCTCTATCTGCATATACTCTTCGCTCAGCTTCAACAATTCTGTGGATTGATTCAACACTTTGAAAACCATATTGAGATAATTCCATAGGTTCTAAAAGTTTGGTGAGTTGCCCCAAAGCAACACCTCCACTGGAAGGAGGAGACATAGAATAGATATCGTAGTCTCTGTAGGTAACATGAATGGGTGTCCTCCAAGAAGCTTCGTATGATGACAAGTCTTCCTTGGTGATGATTCCATTTCCAGATTGCATTTCTTCCACTACATAGTCTGCTGTTTGACCCCAGTAAAATCCATTGGGTCCTTTTGTTTTAATCTGTCTCAAGGTATTTGCTAAAGCTTTCTGAATCAATAGATCGCCAGCTTTCCATGGGCTAGCTTTGACGAAAGGGAAATCTTCACCATTCAATTCCACAAAAACTTCTTTTAATTCATTTAAACGTTTTGCTTCATTTTTAGTGAGTTTAAATCCATTTTCCGCCAATTGAATGGCGGGCTCAATCAATTTGTTAAATCCCAATCTGCCATATTTATCATGAGTGGCATACAAGCCCGCCACGGTGCCTGGCACTCCCGAAGCTAAATGGCCTTTTGTACTTAAATCCTTTATGATATTTCCATCTTCATCTAGATACATATCCTTGTGAGCTGCAGCAGGCGCTTTTTCTCTATAATCGAGCGCAGTGACAGCCCCATTCCCTTCTCTGTAGACCATAAAACCACCACCACCAATATTGCCAGCTCGTGGATATACAACAGCAAGTGCCAATTGGGTGGCTATTGCAGCATCGGCAGCCGTTCCACCTTTAGCAATAATGTCTGCTCCTACCTCTGAGGCTAAGGGGTGGGCAGAAACAACCATTCCCAAATCAGATTCTGCTGTTTTAACTAGATCATAAATGGCTTGGTCTACTAGCTCTTTTTTACAAGAAGTACAAAAAATGAATAGGATGATTGTCGTAAGAAAGGTACTTTTGTATGGCATAATTTGAAACATTGAGCAACGAATTCGTATTAATAAGGATAATATGCACATATATAGCAATTTAAAAGTTCTTATGGCCGTTAAATCATTAAATTTTTGCACTATAAAGACCCAATATATGCCCTTCCAAAAATGGAATTATTTCACAATGGCAATGCTATTGCTTTGTACGTTCTCTTTAGAGGCTCAAACTAGCAAGTACAGTAATGAGTTTATGAGTATTGGTGTTGGGGCAAGAGCTCAAGCCATGGGAAACTCAGTCGCAGCATCTTTGGATGATATAACTGCTGGTTATTGGAATCCTGCAGCATTGGCAAATGTCAAATCGCCTTTTCAAATTAATGCTCAGCATGCAGAGTGGTTTGCAGGAATTGCCAATTATGATTACATCGCAGTGGGTCTGCCAGTTGGTCAAAATAGAAAAGGATTTGCCTCCGTTTCCATGATCCGCTTAGGCATAGATCAAATCCCTTATACTTTAAATTTGATCAACCCAGATGGCAGTGTCAATTACGATAATATCACAGAATTTTCAGCAGCTGATTATGGCTTCTTAGCTTCATATGGACAGCGATTTAAAGATACAAAATGGATGATTGGCGGTTCTGCTAAAGTGATCCATCGTTCAATAGGCCAATTTGCCAAAGCTTGGGGATTCGGTGTTGATGTAGGTTTGTATAGATCTTCTGAAAATTTTAGAATGGCTTTTGTAGGGAAAGATCTAACTACCACTTTTAATGCTTGGTCCTTTACTTTGACAGAAGAAGAAAAACTCGTCTTTGCGTCGACAGGTAATGAAGTCCCTGTAAGTTCTGTAGAGAAGACACTACCTAGAATTGTGGCTGCCTTTGCTTATGATGTTAGAACTGGAAAGAGAACGGTACTTACCATGGAAGCTGATTTTGACATTACGACAGATGGTAAAAGAACGGTTTTGATCAGTGCTGATCCTATTAGTATTGACCCACACATCGGATTTGAATTTAAGTATAAAAAATTCCTTGCCTTGAGAGCAGGATTTAATAATATGCAAATTTTGAAGGATCCAGACAATGTGACCTATAAAGATTTTGCGATTCAACCCAATGTAGGTATCGGGCTGATATTGGGGCAAATCGGAATTGATTATGCATTGACTAATGTAGGAAGCTTTGGAAGTTCTTTATATTCTAATGTTTTCTCTGTAAGGTTAGACCTAAAGGAAAAATCTGTAAAGAGTCCAGTTCTGGAAAATTAATTTCTATTAAAAGGAAAATTCTTTTAGGATACACAATTAACTCTTAAACATTCGGGGGAATAATATCTCTAAAGTGCCCATTCATTTGAGCCTGTTTTCTAATCTTTTCCATGTTTTCAACAGCTGGTATCATTTGTTCTAAATGCCTCAACATGATGGTTTGTCTAATATGCTCCTCAGGCGTTCTCAAGAACTCAAATTCTTGTTCAAGACTAAAGCCTACAAGTTTCGCTATAGCATAAGAAGAAAAAGATAAATCCTCTGGCAATTTCCTTTTGAGATTCAAACATTCGAATAGGCGTTTCAATAAACTTAAGATATTACGATTGATATCTGGATTCGCAATTTCATCGTAATCTAGGTACTTTACCTCCGCTCTTGAATACAGTTTTCCGGGTGCTCGTTCATCAATATTTATAATTTGGAAAAGGCCAAAAGCTTTGGTCTTAATATCCATTTTGCCATCTGGATATTTCTTTTCAATAGAAACAACTTTTAGCTGGGTTCCTATGGATTTGATTTTATCATTGATATAAGGAGGAATACCAAATGGTAAATCCTGCTCAAAACAATCCGCAATCAATTGCTTATATCTAGGCTCGAAAATGTGCAGGTTTAAATCTTCCGTAGGAAAGACAACAAGATTGAGCGGGAATATGGGTAAATAGTTTTTTGGATCAGTCATTCGATTCTTTCATATAGGGATCACTAAAATGCTCTTTTCTCTTTCCTTTAGCAAATGTTTTAGCATTGAATTCTGAAGATTTTCCCAAAGGGATGGATAAACTTTTCCAATCATCTTTGCAAAACATCTTAGAGAGATAAACAATTTGACCAATATGATAAGCGTAATGGGTCACTTGTCTTAGTAAAGCTTCCTGAATGCTATGGCCTTGGTTTCTGATGTAAATGAGTCTACTTGGATCTTCATCTTCTGATACATCCAAAGCTTCAAAAACTACAGTCCATCCTTCTTCCCATTTATGTATCATTTCTTCTCGGCTCTTGATATCATTTACAAATTCTTCGTCTCTTCTTCTCCATTTTTTCTCTCCGTCGGAGTCTAAAAAATCGGTAAACCTACTCATCATGTTTCCATGTAAATGTTTTACGATGCTTGCAATACTGTTGCTATCTTCATTGTACATGAAGAACAATTTGTCATCTGCTACTTGTGCAAAAGCTTGAGCGCCTAATTTTTTATAATAACTAAAAAGAACCCTCAAATTGCTGTGTATGGTGTGCGCTTTTTCCATGATTAATATGTAAACAAGTTGAATAAAGTATGGTTTTATGACTGAGCTTATTTTTCTTTGCATTAAATAATCTGAATGTTAAATATACCTGATACAGGGCAAAAAAGAATTGTTGTAATTGGAGCAGGTTTTGCCGGTGTAAGCTTTGCAAGTAGAATCGCAAAACAAGATGTGCAACTGGTCTTTATTGATAAGATAAATTATCATCAATTTCAACCTTTACTTTATCAAGTTTCCATGGCGGGTCTTGAACCTTCTTCTATTAGTTTTCCTATCAGAAGGCTCTTCCAAAAAAAGAAGAATGTATTTATTAGGATTGCAAGCCTAGAATCTGTTGATCATGAAAAGAAAAGAATTCAAACCAGTTCAGGAGAAATTTGGTATGATGCACTTGTAATAGCCACAGGTGCCAGAACCAATTTTTATGGAAATAAGAATCTGGAAAAAAGAGCCTACACCTTAAAGTCCGTATCAGATTCTCTAAAATTGAGAAATGCGATTTTAGAAGATTATGAGAAGGCCTTATCAGAACCAGATTATGACAAGAGACAAAAATATATTGATATTGTAATCGTAGGTGGAGGTGCTACAGGGGTCGAGCTTGCAGGTGCATTAGCTGAAATGAAAAAATATATTCTACCTAAAGAATATGTAGAAATTGATTCTAAAGAGATGGATATTTATTTGGTCCAATCAGGAGATCGACTGCTAAATTCAATGTCGGAAAAATCTTCCGCAAGAGCTTTGAAAGAATTGCAAAGATTGAATGTAAATGTGGTGCTGAATAAAAGAGTTAGTGATTTTGATGGCACTCATGTGCATTTAGATTCTGGTGAAAAGATTTATTGCAAAAAACTTATTTGGGCAGCAGGTATTTGCTGTGATCCCATAAAAGGTCTGCCAGAAGATTCTAGAGATAGAAGTAATCGATTGCATGTGGATGGTAATCTCAAAGTAGCAAACGTTAAAGATGTTTTTGCTTTAGGTGATATTGCTTCAATGAAATCAGCAGAGTATGAATATGGACACCCGCAAGTTGCTCAGCCAGCGATTCAGCAGGGGAGGTATTTGGCAAAGCATCTGCTGGATATTCTGGAAGGTAAAACGGTGAAAAATTTTGAATACAAGGATAAGGGCTCCATGGCAACTATTGGAAGACACCAAGCAGTAGTGGATCTAAAGAATGCAAAGTTTGGAGGCTTCTCAGCTTGGATCCTTTGGCTCGTGGTGCACCTATATTCCATCTTGGGATTTAAGAATCGTCTACTGGTGCTTTTTAACTGGATTTGGAATTACATTACCTACGATCAGTCGCTTAGACTCATCATAAAACAAAATGAGCAAACAAGCACTAAGGATGATAATGTTAGTAATGGGTGAGTATTGAATAGAATAGAGCTGCTAGAAAACAAGCGATTTTATTGGCAGTAAATTTTAAAGAGAAAAGAGGAGGGAAGAAGAAAGTATGAATCACAGAAGCGCATTTCTCCATTTGTGATTCATACTTTGAAGCGTTTTATTTTTAATGTTCGATGGCGAATGGCATGATGATCATAGGCTCTCCCTTCAACATCCAATCCTTGTGAAAGGCAACTTGATCAGCAAGGTTTTTATCTATAGCTTCCAATACTTTCATGTCCATATCTGTGCTGAATGGTGTATTCGAAAATGATTCAATCATTTTGGTGAAAGGATCTTTTGATTTTGGATATTCAGTTATGGCTGCATCTTCTACACCAATCTTCTCTCTTGCAATGGCAATCGCCATGTCCAGATCACCAATTTGATCAACTAAGCCTAAGGTTCGAGCTTTTTCACCCATCCATACACGTCCTTGAGCTACTTCATGGACGGCATCTTTTGTCATGCCTCTTGCATTCGCTACTCTACCTAAGAAGGTCTGGTAAATGCGATCAGTTTGTCTTTGGAAAAATTCATTTTCTGATTGGCCCCATTCCATTCCTAGGACAAATTTAGAAGCCATTGGGCCGGTACCGATGGTATCCATAGTAATCCCAATTGTCTCTGTCATTAATTCGGTTGGATCAGGAATCATGCTGAACACACCAATAGATCCTGTCAGCGTATTTTTCTCTGCGATGATTGAATCTGCAGCACAAGAGATGTAATACCCGCCAGAAGCTGCTAAAGATCCCATAGAAACGATAATGGGTTTGCCAGCATCTCTGAATGCCTCAAGGGCATCTAAAATATTTTCTGATGCTAAAACAGATCCACCTGGAGAGTCTACCCTCAAGACCATGGCTTTTATTTTATCATCGTTTTTCAATTTTGTAATGATGGGCACATAGTCGCCATCTGTAATTCCTCCAGGTTTATTTTCACCTGAAGTGATCGTCCCTTCCGCATATACAACAGCTACTTTATTTTTTGCTGAAAAACTCGATTTAGTAGGGAAGCTTTTGTGGTAATCTTGGATGCTTACCAACTTCAGTTTTTTGTCTAGATCTTTACCCATTCTTTTCAGCATGCTGATGGTTGCATCTCTCTTATAACCAATCGTATCAATCATACCACTGGCTAATGCTCCTTCTGCGGTACTGCATTTCCATGTTGCAGCGATGTCCTTTAAAGTTGTTTTGCTTAAGCCTCGTGCATCCTCAATATCCTGAAGGAATAAGTCATAGCTGGTGGAAAGATATTCCATAGTTTGCAATCGACTAGGCTCACTCATTTTTTCTAACCGATATGGCTCTGTAGCTGATTTGAAATTACCAGCGTAATAGATTTTCATATCCACACCAAACTTATCCATTGCTTTCTTATAGAAAGGAATGATTCTACTAAATCCTCTAAAGTCAATAGCGCCAACTGGATTCAAAATAATATCATCCGCAGTGGAAGCTAAGTAGTAACCTCGTTGAGAGTACATTTCTCCATAGGCTACAATAAACTTACCATCAGATTTGAAATCCATTAAGGCATCTCTAATCATTTTTGATTTACTACCATCCAATGATAGCATAGAACTTTCAAGGTAGATACCATCTATTTTACTATTATCTTTTGCATGCTTGATGTGCTTGACAATATCATGAACTCCTACAGCATCTTTTGGCTCTAACTCAAAACCTTGTGCTTGGACATTATTTGTCTTTTCAGGAGTAAGCATATTGAAATCCAGAGACAAAACAGAGCCTGAACTTACATCAGGTGATTTGTTTGAAAAGTTGGCAACTGAGATACCAATTGCATACATGATTCCGATAACCGCAAACATTGCGATGAGTGCACCTAAGCAAGAACCAAAAACGATTTTTATAAATTTCATTCGAATATAATTATGGTCACAAATATAATGAAGTGCACCATAAATGGGGATTACATTCGATTAAAGGCTTTCTAAAAAGGATAAACGTTACATAAAAGACTCAAATGTATAAGCTGATATGACATTCTGATTAAATAAATCGTTCATAATCCAAATAATATACAAGCTTCATAGATAAGGAATTATTCATGGGAAACTCACTGAGTCTGCTCAGACTCGTTAGATATTTGTATTCAATAGAATTTGGATCAGTAGTGAAGTCACTGATAGAATTTTTCCAAATCACAAATAGGTCACTTCCAGGAGCAAAGCGCCATTGATAGATCATATCAATATTCCAAAAATTTAAACTGAAGTCATGTTGCGCTTCATAGTCCGTATTCGTCAAAAGTCCATCTTCCGTGAGATCTTGAAAACGATTGTAAGCGACAGAAGACCAATAGTGTCTTAGACGCAGATTTAGATTCATGTTTTTGGTGAAAATAAAGCTGGTGTTAAATCGATGATTCCAAGTGGAAACATCTCTTACACCCATGATGATATTCTCATTATTTATTCCACTGTAACTTATAAAGCCTACATCATTGTTGTCATATTCTTTTCTACTATTGATGTTGAATTTTAAGCGATCACTGACATTGAGGTCTATGTTGAAGCCAATATTTCCCCAGTCAGAATCAATGAATTCAAAGGCTGATCCAGCGCCTCCAAAAACTTGAAAAATGAAACGCTTCCGTCTATCCGAACTCAATTCAAATCCCATCATCCCAAATCTGGGCTTCTTGAGATATCGGTCCAATGTTCGGGTTTCGTAAAAATCCAATTCATTAAAAGGCTGTGCATAGATCCAAGTTTCAAAGGACCAGAAATTTTTTAAATCACCCCACCAAAAAATATTGGCACCATGATCCGAATAAAGATTTGGATTATAAATTCGACTGTATCTCAAATTCATTCCAGCACCCATGGCATTGAATTTACCAAAAGGTTCAAAATGACTGTATCGAAGTCTAGCAGCAAAGTCATGAGAATTGGCCACTCTTTGAAAACCTAAATCATTAATATCAAAGGTGTGGCTTTCTGCATCGTAACTTAAATTTGCCGTTACTTTGCCACTTATTTTATTGATGCCAATTCCATAGGCGTGCCCCTCTAAATTCTTATCGATACCATCCTCGACCAATCGGTCCTTTTCTGAATCAAGGATGAATGCTAAGCCTGAAACATGATCTCTATATCGGGCATGATTTGCAAAAAACTTTTGGCTTAATTTAGCATTGCCAACAATGGAATAGGACTGCTTCTTATTTTTAAAATCGAATTCCATCCCTGTTACATTCGCATCGTAATCATCTCCTTTGCGCAGAACATTGGTGTTAATCAAACTGATGTATGAATTGTTTTTTAAATTTTGATCAATGACAGAAACATTAAAATTTGTCAACGGACTGGTTTGCACACGTCGCTCTTCACCTAGTACATTACGAACAGTGGCTTCAGACTTTTTAGAGACTGCATTGAAGAAGCCAATGCCGGTGCCCTTATCCGTTCTTCCTGAGATTTTTGTTGCATTATATAATTGAACTTGACTAGGTTCATCTACAATCTCCTCGCCTTCCAATAGATAAGAAGATGCGCTATGTAAAGGTGATCCTCCTGCTCGTCTTGAATAGAATAAATTTGCTTTATTAAATAGCTCAGTACCTTCTGTGAAGAATTGTCGATTTTCATCAAATCTGACTTCAAAAGGTGAAAGGTTTAATACATTATTATCTGATTGTGCTTCTCCAAAATCTGGAATCAAAGTCATGTCTAAAGTGAAGGCATCTCCAAGACCAAGTTTTACATCCATTCCAGCGTTAAAAGATCTGCCCCACACAGAGTAGGGATCAACTGGATCTCGGTCATTATAATTTTGTAAATATCCAGCTACAAAAGGTGTCAATGCCAAACGAAGTGGAGGCTTGATGTTGCTAATGCCTTCTAGTTTTCCAGTCTGTGTAAGGAAGCCTGCAATTTCTCTATCTACGGGATACCAAAAACTTACTTCTTGAAGTCGGTTAACATTTCTAACAAAGTTGATGTCCCAATTTTGTGAAGGTGTATTTGGAAAACGCAAAGCTGAATATGGAATAGCTAACTCTACAATCCAGCCGTCATCTACGATTCTTGTAGCAGATTCCCAGATTGCATCCCATCCAGTATCTTCCCCTTGACTAGAATATTTTGTGTCAAATTGTACGCCGGCAGGAGTTGTAATAAATCCTACTCCATTAATACCATCTTGATATGGACAAAAGATCATTCCAAACCAATCAGCATTTGATAAGCCATCTCTTTCTGTTAACTGTCTTGAGATTAATTCACTTGTGTCTTTTAAATAAGCACCTAAGTATACAGCCCTGTCATCATAAAGTACTTGTACAGTCGAACTGACAGAAGCAGGAGCACCTGGATCTGGGCTTCTTTGTGCAAATCCAGAGCTGGTCTCCGCTATGGTCCAATCAGCCTCGTCAAGTTTTCCATCAATTTTTATGGTTTGCTGGGTTCTTTGACTCTTAATAATTTTGTCAGGGAATGCCTCCGTTTGGGCATTAAGATTTAAGCTAGCTAAGCAAATGAAAAGTATTAAGTGAATGTGCTTCACAATTTGGTATTTAGTTTTTAGAAATCAGGCCAGCTGTAAATTACAACGAAGCACAAGAATTTAAATTATAATTATACCAATGGATTGTTTGTTCGGATGAATGAAAGATCACTGAAGGTACGACTGAACGATTCAGATTGCTGATTTTAACCGACAGGTTAAAAAGTGAAGGAACGCGAAAGCGAGATGATATGGCAATGCTTTGAGTGAGTGAAGTGTGAGAGCGCTGTAACTATGTATTTTCTATTTTGGTCTTTGTGATTAAGACTGTGTGAGAAATTTTCAATTGCTTATGTCAATCTTACACGATGTAAACCTGGATTGTAGGATCTAGAAATCAATCTTTTGATCTCATTGTATTGATCATCGTTGGTTAAAAAATCCATTTCTTCGACGTCAATAACGAGGATGGGAAATTGCACTACTGATCTAAAATATTCAAAATAAGAATCTTGTATATTTTGTAAATAATCAAGTCCGATGAAGTATTCATATTCTCGTCCACGCGACCTTATATTCTTTCGCAGTTTTGTTGGACTTCGATGTAAGTATATTAGGATGTCAGGTTTTGGAAAGTTGGCGTTTAGGATATTGAATAATCGATTGAACAATCGGTATTCATCCTCCTTTAAATTTTTCCTTGCAAAGATTAAAGTCTTAGGGAAGAAGTAATCACTGACGATGAATTTGTAAAATAAATCTCTGTTGATTAAATGTTGCTGTAATTGTTTATGTCTTTCAGTCATGAAAAACAATTCAACAGTAAATGCGTATCTCGTTGGGTCTTTGTAGAAATAGGGAAGGAATGGATTATCTGCAAATTCTTCTAAAATAATTTGTGCTTGATACTCACTGGCAATGCGTTTGACTAAGGATGTTTTCCCAGCTCCAATATTGCCTTCGATGCAAACATAATTATAAGGAAGATTTTCTAACATGAATCTATTCGAACATTCAATTTTGTAACCTCAGATTCATCTCCATTATCGAGAAAGATATCCATAAACATTTTGTTCAATGCCGGATGTTGAAGCTGGGGAGCTATTTCTACCAAAGGTATTAAAGCAAAATTTCTTAAATGCAATTTTGCATGGGGAATCGTTAAATTCTTTTTGTTGATAATTTCTTTATAGAATAATAAGATGTCAATATCAATTTGTCGGGGTCCCCATTTTTCTCTCTTAGCTCTACCAATTACGCTTTCAATATGCTGGGTTTTATCAAGCAATGCTTCTGCAGAAAGATCGGTATCTAAAGCTACTACCATATTGTAAAAACTTTGTTGGTCGGTTTTTCCCCATGCTTCTGTTTCATAGATTGACGAGCTTTGTGTTATGGGTGCAATTTCAAATTGAAGCTGCTGATAAGCTGCCCTTAGAAATGAAAGGCGATCACCCATATTCGATCCTAGTAACAAATAGACCACTTTTATAAATTATGTTTTTACAATAATAAAAAAAGCTCACTCTTTGGGAGCAAGCTTTTTTATATTTTGATTTGAATAAAATTAGGCCTTATTAAGGGCAGCTAAATATTTATTTAATTCTTCCTTAATTCGTGGTAACAATAAGAAGACACCAATAAGGTTAGGAACGGCCATGGCAAAGATCATAGAATCTGAAAAATCCGTTACGGCTCCTAAACTAGCGGCTGCTCCAATCACTACAAATAAGCAAAACAATACCTTGTAGATATATTCATTGGTTTTATTTCTGCCGAATAAATATAGCCATGACTGCAAGCCATAATAAGACCAAGAAATCATGGTTGAAAAGGCAAAGAGTACTACCGCTAATGTAAGAATATACGGAAACCATGGTATGACACTTGCAAATGCAGCTGAGGTCAAATCTACTCCACCTAATCCTTCTGCAGCGGTTGGACTGTAGAATCCTGTCATAATAATTACTAAAGCAGTAATAGTACAAACAACTACAGTATCAATGAATGGCTCAAGTAATGCAACAATACCCTCACTTGCAGCATAGTTTGTTTTAACAGCGGAGTGAGCTATGGCAGCTGAACCAACTCCAGCCTCATTAGAAAATGCAGCTCGTCTAAATCCTTGAATCAATACTCCAACAAATCCACCCGCAACACCTGCACCTGTGAAAGCACCATTGAAGATGAGTTTGAATGCTTCTGGTACAAAACTGATTTTTGCAAAAATTACGATAAGGGCAGCTACTAAATAAATACCAACCATAAAGGGTACCACTTTCTCCGTAACACTCGCGATTCTTTTTATTCCTCCGATGATAACAATGGCAACACCTACCGCCATGACAATTCCAAAAATTGCACCCGCGCTATCTCCAGTTATCCCCATCATGGTATTAAACTGTGCGGCAGCCTGATTTGCTTGAAACATATTACCACCACCGAAAGATCCACCAATACACATAATGGCAAAAAAGACTGCAAGGACTTTTCCAAAGCCTGCCATACCTCTTTCTTTTAATCCTTTGGAAAGGTAATACATAGGACCTCCATAGACAGTTCCATCTGGACCGATGTCCCTATATTTAACACCCAGTGTACACTCTGCAAATTTTGATGACATCCCAAGAAGTCCTGCTACAATCATCCAAAAGGTAGCTCCAGGTCCACCAATCGTAATCGCAATAGCCACACCAGAAATATTTCCTAAACCAACCGTCCCTGAAAGTGCAGCAGTTAATGCTTGAAAATGACTGACTTCTCCTTCTTGGCCTTCAATTTTGATTGTATCAACTACATCACCATCTACCATATTCACAGCAGCTTTGCCAATGGGCTCGTCAGATCCTTCTACATCATCGTATTTTCCTCTGACAACATTAATGGCAAGAGGAAACTTCCTTATATTAATAAAGCCAAAGTACAGGGTGAATATAGTCGCGGCTCCTAGAAGTAAAATAATTACATATGGCATTGTTGAGGTGTCGCCGTTTGGTCCATAAACCCATGGATAAAAAACGATATTAAATATAAACTCAGTTGCTGGAGTAACTGCATCATTTATAGCTTCATCCCAACCTCTTTCTTCCGTCTGACTCCAAGCCAAAACAGGTAATAATAAGAGTCCTAAAATCTGTAATATTCTTCTTTTCATGTAAGGAGTTTGTTTTCAAATAAAATTTAAAGTAGGCTTTTATTTAAACTTGGCAAAAAGGAATTTTTAAAATGAATCATATTGTACAAATTACAAATTAAAAAAATCTATATATATTCGCATCGACATTTACCACTACGGTTTATCAATGAGACAGTATTTAGATCTTTTAGAACACATACTTGAAAATGGAACAGATAAGTCTGATCGGACAGGCACAGGCACAAGATCTGTCTTTGGCCATCAAATTAGATTTGATCTAGCGGAAGGCTTTCCGATGCTGACAACCAAGAAATTACATCTTAAATCTATTATTTACGAATTACTTTGGTTTTTGAAAGGAGATACTAATGTCAAGTATTTGCAGGAGAATGGTGTGAGAATTTGGAATGAGTGGGCTAGGGAGGATGGAGATTTAGGACCAGTATATGGTAAACAATGGAGGTCATGGGAAGGTGCAGATGGAAAAGTGCATGATCAAATCATGAATGTTATTGATCTTATAAAGCATAATCCTGATAGTAGAAGAATTATAGTTAACGCTTGGAATGTGGGTGAGCTTGATGAAATGGCCTTATGTCCGTGTCATTGTATGTTTCAGTTTTATGTAGCAAATGGTAAATTATCTTGTCAATTGTATCAAAGATCAGCTGACGCATTTTTAGGTGTGCCATTTAATATAGCCTCTTACGCCTTGTTGACCATGATGATGGCTCAAGTATGTGGCCTTAAATCTGGCGAGTTTGTGCATACCTTTGGAGACTTACATTTGTATAGCAATCATTTTGATCAAGCAAGAACACAACTTCAAAGGACGCCAAAACAATTACCAAGTATTAAAATAAACGAACAAATCACTGATATTTTAGCTTTTGATTTTAAGGATTTTGAATTGCTTAATTACAATCCAGATCCTCATATTAAGGCTGCAGTATCAGTTTAATTAAAAGTTTATTTAGATAATGTCTAAATAAATCAATAATAGGTATAGATATATGCAATAAATGCAAGTGAATCCTATTTTTGCGGCAGCTTAAATGAAGAGATTACGCTTGATGTTTTTTTGTAATAAGTAATCGCTTGAGAAATAGCTTACACATGATAAAAACGCTGTTTAGGAATACATTTTACTTCTTATTCTTCTACCTTCTGACCTCATCTTCTGTATTCGGCGAGGTTTCAATAGATGCTGGAAAGAAACTTTTTCAAGTTAACTGTAATCAGTGCCACGCTAAGGACATGAAATCCCGTAGTACTGGACCTGCACTAGGAGGTGTTGAAGAACGATGGGCAGACTATCCCCAAGAAGATCTATACGCTTGGATCAGGAACTCAAGTTCCTTGATTGACGCGGGACATCCAAGAGCCACAGAATTGTGGAATGAATGGAAGCCAACCGTAATGCAAGCTTTTAATGAATTAACAGATGATGATATCGCATCATTGTTAACTTACATCCAAGGGGTGAATGATGGCACTTACCCTCCTCAAGTTGCTGGTACACCTGGAGCTGAGGTTACTGTTGAACAAAATAACAATTGGATATACTATGTAGTCTTTGGAATTTTGTCAATTCTAGCATTATTCCTTACTAGAATGATTTCGAACTTAGGTCGAATCGTTACAAAAGAAGAAACAGGAGTTCTACAACCTTCAAAAACCATTGTTGAATCACTAACAAGTAAGAGCGTTATCAGCTTTTTATTATTTGCACTCGTATTGATTGGAGGTTATACTACAGTTAAAAATGGTATCGCTTGGGGAAGACAACAAAACTATGCTCCAGAGCAACCCATAAAGTTCAGTCATGAAACACATGCTGGAATGCAAGGCATTGATTGTCAATATTGCCATGATGGTGCAAGAAGATCAAAGCATGCAGTAATACCAGCAGCGAATACTTGTATGAATTGTCACTCTGCAGTAACAAAGGGTTCTTTGCATGGAACTGCAGAAATCTCTAAAATATATGCTAGTGTAGGTTTTGATCCTAACACATTAAAATACATTGACAATTACGAGAACATGTCGGAGGATGAGATTGCCAAGATTTACAAAAAGTGGATTGGCGATTCTTATATGTCAGACGCAGGTGTTGAGTCTCTTGGAAGAGAAGGTGAAAGAATAGTCAAAGAACAATGGGATGGTATAGTTAGTTCGCTTACGAGTGACCTTAAGCCATCCGTTTATGGTCCTATTCCATGGACTAGAATTCATAATTTACCTGACCACGTCTATTTCAATCACGCTCAGCATGTTAGCATCGGAAAAGTAGAGTGTCAGCAGTGTCATGGTGCTGTTGAAGAGATGGAAATTTTGGAACAGTATGCACCTCTGTCTATGGGATGGTGTATCAATTGTCACAGAGAAACTGAAGTTCAGTTTGTTGGTAACGAATACTACAATAGTTACGAGAAATATCACAACGAACTTTCTGATGGAAGTCGTGAAAAAGTAACAGTTGAAGATATAGGCGGTTTAGAATGTCAAAAATGTCATTATTAATTAAAGGCAATAATGAAGAATCATAAAGAAGAAGAAATTTGGATTGGTGGGAAAGATCTGGGAAGTGATCCTGAGTTTTTAAAAACAGCAGGTAACGAATTTACAGATACCCCTTTGTATGAAACAATGGGAGAAGCCACAGAGTCTGAATCTTACAAAACGGATCGAAGAGATTTTCTTAAATATCTTGGATTTGGATTAGGCGCGGCTACTGTTGCTAGTTGCGATATCCCAGTCAAAAAAGCTTTACCATACGTAGTTAAGCCTGATACCATTGTACCAGGTATTCCTAATTACTATGCATCTAGTTATGTAAATGGAGGAGACTTTTGTTCTGTTTTAGTAAAAACCCGAGAGGGTAGACCTATTAAAATCGAAGGAAACAGTCTATCATCTGTTTCTATGGGAGGAACAAGCGCTAGAGCACAAGCATATGTGTTAAGCTTGTATGACACCAATAGATTTAAAGGTCCTATTGCTAGAGATGGTGAAAAAGGTTTTGCAGCCTCTACTTGGGATGCAATAGATGCCGCAGTTAAATCAAATTTAAACGGCAATTCAAGAATTGCTATAATCAGCAATTCTATTCTAAGTCCTACGACTAAGAAAGCTATTGCAAGATTTAAAAGCAGCTTCCCAAATACGAAGCATGTGAGTTATGATCCCGTATCGAGCTCAGCAATGTTACTAGCCAATGAAGCGACTTTTGGAAGCAAAGTAATTCCTGATTATAGATTTGACAAAGCAAATGTAATTGTAAGCTTTGGCGCTGATTTTCTGGGTACATGGATTTCTCCTATTGAGTATGCAAGACAATACGCAAAAAATAGAGTAATAAAAGATGTTGACAACGCAAGTATGTCAAAGCACGTGCAGATAGAAAATGGGATGTCTTTGACAGGCTCAAATGCAGATAACAGAATTTTAGTAAAACCTTCACAGCAAGGTGCAGCAATAGCAGCACTGTGTAATTTGTTAGGTGGCTCAGGATCCGGACCTTCTTTACCAAAAGAAATCATGGATTCATTAAGGGTGCTAGCTGATGAATTAAAAGGAGCTAGAGGCAAGGCTTTAGTTGTTTCAAATTCAAATAATGTTTCAGAACAAATATTGGTTAATAAAATCAATGATGTTTTAGGAAGCTACGGTAATACCATTTCATTCGCTCATCCTTCCATGCAAAGACAAGGAATTGATTCAGATATGAATGATTTGATTGCTGATATGAATGCAGGAAGAATTGATGCAGTCATGGTTTATGGCGCAAATCCAGCATATGATTTCCCTGGATCATCTTTCGCAGATGCTTTTGCAAAGGTCGATTTCAAATTATCATTTGCTCAGTCAAATGATGAGACAACGGCTTTGTGTGACTATGTCGCGCCTGACCACCACGGTCTTGAATCATGGGGAGACGCTGAGCCAAAATTGGGCCACTGCCACTTGATTCAGCCTACAATCAATCCATTGTTTAATACAAGACAAGCGCAGACCTCCCTGTTGACTTGGGCAGGTGAAAAGCTTGATTATTACGATTATTTAAAGTCCAATTGGACGCAAAATATATTAGGAGGCGGTTCTTGGGATAAAGCCCTTCACGATGGTTTCCATAATTCAGGTGCAAGTTATTCAGCTGGTGCTTTTAGTGCCAATGTTGGCAATGCCTTGAGTAATGTTTCAAAACCGAATAGCTCGGATCTGGAAATCAATTTTTATGAGACCGTCCATATGGGTAATGGGCAATTTGCCAATAACCCATGGCTGATGGAAATGCCAGACCCAGTTACAAGAACTTCTTGGGGTAATATCTTACATGTTCCTGTGAAATTTAACGGAGTTAGAAAATTTATAGGATTCAATGATTTAGAAGATGGAGATACGGTAACACTTACAGTAAATGGAGTTGCTCAAACGGCGGTAGTTGTGCAGCAATTTGGCCAAATGCCAGGTACGGTTAGTTTATCTCTTGGATATGGAAGAGAAGTAGGTGGTAAATCTGCAGTAGGGTATGGAACCAATGTTAATCCTTGGTTGACAACTGATGCTAATGGCTTGACACAGTATTATGCAACAGATGTTGCTGTATCTGGAAAGACTGGAGAAGATGATGATTTTGCATCTGTACAATACCATCACACGATGGGTGTCAAAGATGTGAACACAGCTGGCGAAGAAGTAGTAGCTGATGAACTTGCAACTGGAACTCTTGTAAAAGGTTTTGAAGGTTCGTTGACAAATCGTTCAATAATTAGAAGAACTCATATAGCAGATGTAAAGGAATTTGTTCACCATCTGCATGAAGAAAGACATCATTTCGAGCACTTAAACGAACAAACGCTTTATCCATACGATGAGTACAAAGAAGATCTATATGATCAAGGTCATCACTGGGGAATGCATGTTGATTTAAATGCTTGTATTGGTTGTGGTGCCTGCACAGTTGCATGTATTGCTGAAAATAATGTTCCTATCGTAGGAAAGCATGAGGTACACAGGCATCATGAAATGACTTGGTTAAGAATCGATAGGTACTTCTATGGAGATGCTGATAACCCGAATACGGTATATCAACCTATGATGTGTCAGCATTGTGATAATGCTCCTTGTGAGAATGTTTGTCCAGTAAATGCTACAAACCACAGTTCAGAAGGTTTAAATCAAATGGCTTACAATAGATGTGTAGGTACTAGATATTGTGCCAACAACTGTCCATATAAAGTAAGAAGATTCAATTGGTTAGATTATACCACTGCTGATTTATGGCCATCAAACGAGCCAGAATTAACAAAGAGTGATGAATTGCCATTTGGAGCGGACAACTTAACAAGAATGGTCTTGAATCCTGATGTAACTGTTAGATCAAGAGGAGTAATTGAAAAGTGTAGTTTCTGTACGCAGAGAATCCAAAGTGGAAAATTGGTAGCTAAGAAAGAAGGAAGAAGATTAGAAGATCGTGATGTAAGAACGGCTTGCCAAACTGCTTGCCCAACAGGAGCGATTACATTTGGAGATACCAATAATAAAAAAGGACAATTGTCCAAAAAGTTAAGATCACCATTAAATTATGTGGTCTTAGAGGAAGTGAACACACGGTCTAGCGTTAACTATAGCGCTAAGCTTATTAATAAAATAGAAAAACTCGATGCCTAAATTTTAGAGTATGAGTGGAGCACCTATTTCGCCGATTAGACAACCTTTAGTAACTGGTAGTAAAACCTACCACCAGATTACAGAAGATCTATGCGGACCAACGGAAAAAGCACCCAGCAAAGCGTGGGTAATTGCATTTTTGATTTCAGTGGCTTTTCTGAGTTTAGGAATTGCATGTATTCTATGGACGATCTGGAAAGGGATTGGTTCATGGAACTTGAATCGAACAATTGGATGGGGTTGGGATATTACCAATTTCGTTTGGTGGATTGGAATCGGTCATGCGGGAACATTGATTTCAGCGATCCTTTTGTTGTTTAGACAAAAATGGAGAACTGGAGTAAACAGAGCAGCTGAGGCCATGACGATTTTTGCCGTTTTATGTGCGGCACTATTCCCAGGGATACACGTAGGAAGAATGTGGGTAGTTTATTTCTTCTTCCCATATCCAAATACAAGGGGGCCACTTTGGCCTAATTTTAATTCTCCTTTGCTTTGGGATTTATTTGCGATTAGTACCTATTTTACCATTTCTTTACTGTTTTGGTATACAGGTTTAGTTCCAGATTTTGCCACAGTTAGAGATAGAGCTAAAGGATTTAGAAGAAAATTATACAACCTGCTTTCCTTTGGTTGGACGGGTTCAGCTAAACACTGGCAAAGATGGGAATCTCTATCTTTGGTTTTAGCAGGGATTGCAACACCATTGGTACTTTCCGTTCACACAATTGTAAGTTTTGATTTCGCCACTTCAGTAATTCCTGGATGGCATACAACGATATTTCCACCTTATTTTGTTGCAGGAGCCATCTTCTCTGGATTTGCTATGGTGCAAACCTTAATGCTTATTACAAGGAAAGTCTTGAACCTTCAAGATTACATCACTTTAGAGCATATTGAATCCATGAATAAGGTAATCTTGTTGACAGGAACCATTGTAGGGGTTGCCTATTTGACAGAGTTGTTTATTGCTTGGTATTCAGGATATGTATATGAGCAGTTTGCTTTCTTCAATAGAGCATTTGGTCCTTATTGGTGGGCATACTTTGGTATGATGTCATGTAACTTATTAATTCCACAAGTGTTCTGGTGGAAAAAGTACAGAAGAAGTATTGTGATCACTTTTGCCATGTCAATTTTCGTGAATATTGGAATGTGGTTTGAAAGATTTGTAATCATCGCAACTACTTTAGCAAGAGATTACTTGCCATCATCATGGAGTTGGTATGTGCCAACATTTGTAGAGGTAGGAATCTTCCTAGGAACCCTTGGAATTTTCTTTACACTGTATTTGATATTTACAAGAGTAGCACCAGTGGTAGCTATTGCAGAGATAAAACATATTTTAAAATCATCTGGAGATCAATATGCCAGTGGACATGCTGAAAAGCATAGAACAGGTCAAAGTCTCGTAGTTGAAGATCACCATCATTAATAGATATAATGAGTAAAGAAGTATTATACGGACTTTATAATGATGAGGAGGATTTACTCCACGCGGTACATGCTGCGCATGACGCTCATTTAGATATCATGGATGTCTACACACCTTTTCCAGTACACGGATTAGATGACGCAATGGGATTGGATGAATCCAGATTACATATCGGAGGTTTCATTTTTGGAGCTTTAGGTTTGCTAACTGCATTCTTAGGAATGACCTGGATTTTCACTGCCGATTGGCCAGTGATCTATGGAGGTAAGCCTTATTGGTCAGTACCTGCTTTTATTCCGATCACTTTTGAGTTGACGGTATTATTTGCTGGGATTGGGATGACAGTTACCTTTTACATCATTTGTGGTATGGGGCCAGGAGTTATTAATAAAACATTGGACGACAGAATCACTGATGATAAATTTTGTATCGCTTTTGATACACATGATTTTGAAGAGACAGGTTTAGATAAAATTAAAGAATTCTTTTCGAGCACAGGAGCTTCGGAAGTTAACATAAAAACGCTATAGCCTAATGAAAAGAAACTTATATAGCGCATTCATAATTGTTATGCTCCTCGTTTTAGTGCAGGCTTGCGCTCCCGCAGACGGCAATAAAACAGGACATGAATTTATGCCCGATATGGTGCATAGTGTTGCTTATGAAGCAAATGTGAACTCTTACTATTACTATAATACTTGGGGTTCGGAAGAAGAGTACTTAAAGTATGCGATGCCTAGACAACCAGTTGAAGGTACCATACCTCGTGGACTTGCAGGTAATCCTGCTGGGGCACGTGCTTCTCAATATTCAAATGATATCTCGGTTCCTGCTAATGGAAGTGTTCCATATTATTATGGGGACAATGATGCCGAAAGAGCAAGAGCAACAAGAGAGATTATTGCAAATCCATATCCTATTTCTGCCGCTGGCTTAGCTAAGGGGAAAGAATTGTATGATATCTATTGTGGTATTTGTCATGGGCCCAAAGGAGGTGGAGCAGGTTATCTTGTAAGAGATGCTGACCCTGCTAAAGGAATAACTGCTGGTGTTTATCCAGTTCAACCAGCCATTCTAACAAATGATACTTTTTCATTAGCGAGTAATGGAAGGTTGTATCATGCGATAATGTATGGTAAGAACTTAATGGGTTCTTATGCTGATAAACTCTCCTATGCAGAGCGTTGGGAAGTAATTCATTACATCAGATCTTTACAAGCCAAAGAAAGAGGTTTAAGCTATGATGAGAATGTAAATACTTTAAATAATGTTGATGTGCCACTTGGAAATGTATCGTTGAATAAACTCGAAGATATTGATTTAAGTGATCACGATGCTCATGAAGGATCAGGTCACGATACAGACGATCATGAGGGTCACGGAGAAGGGGAAGGAGGACATAGTCATGATGCAGGAGGCGATCATGGAGAAGAAGATAATCATGAACATCACTAATAAATAATTTCTTGATGAACAGAGAATTTGTTTTTACAGGTAGAGAAAGAACGTTTTGTTTTGTATTAATGGGAATCGGAGTGTTGTCCATGGTCCTTTGCTTTTTTGGCGACGATGAATTACAAACGAGGTTCTGGTCTAATTTTTTACATAACAGTGTATTTTTCACAGGAATCGCCTTTATGGCTTTATTCCTTTATTCTGCTTTCATAACAGGATGGTCTGGATGGCACATCGTATTTAAAAGAGTATGGGAGGGTATCTATTTATTCCTGCCTGTAGGTTTGATACTTATGCTTATAATAGCTGCCGGACTATGGCTAGACTTCCATCATCTATATGAATGGAATGATACATCAGCCCTAAATCCTGACAAACTGCATGATCAAATTATTCTAGGTAAAACTGGATTTCTAAATAAATTTTGGTTTACAGGAGGTACCATCTTATTTGTTGGAATTTGGTATTTCATTGCAACTAGATTAAGAGGACTTAGTGTGGCAGAAGATAATGAAGAGAGAGATCCTAACTTTAGTAAGCACAGAAAAATGAGAATTTGGGCTGCTGCGATTCTTCCTATTGGAGGTTTCACAAGTGCTTTCTTAATTTGGCAATGGGTTATGTCAGTTGACTCAGCTTGGTACAGTACCATGTTTGCTTGGTATGCAGCTGCTAGTTGGTTGGTATCAATGCTTTGCTTGACAGCAATATTTACAGCTTATTTAAAAGGTAGAGGATACCTTGAGCAAGTATCACATGAGCACTTGCATGATATGGGTAAATACATATTTGCCTTCAGTATCTTTTGGACCTACTTATGGTTCTCACAATTCATGTTGATTTGGTATGCAAATGTTGGTGAGGAAACCATTTATTTCAGAGAAAGAATGGATAGCTATCCAATATTATTTTGGGCAAATCTTGCTGTAAACTTTGCCCTGCCTTTCCTTGTTCTAATGAGGAATTCAACAAAGAGAAAATATGGAAGTTTATTATTCATTGCAAGTGTGGTATTTATTGGACACTGGATGGATTTCTTCTTGATGATAAAACCTGGCGTTAGAAAGACCGCTGAACATTTAACACATGCTGCTGGTGATGCACATCATGGAGCAGCAAGTTTTATGTCTGGCTTTACGATCCCAGGATTTATTGATATTGGGACGATGTTAGGATTTTTAGGCTTGTTCATTTTTGTCGTATTCTCGAATATGTCACGAGCATCCTTGTATCCAGCAAACGATCCTTATTTAGCAGAGAGTATTCATCATCACGTATAAAATTGATTAATTAGATGATTGGGTTAATAATCATAGCAAGTTTAATTCTTTTAGCAATCATTGCCGTTCAAATAGGCAAAGTATCAGAGCTGTCTGCAAAGATCAGAGGCGAAGAAGAAGCGGAAAGAAAATCAAATAAGACACAAGCCATTATGGGTATGGTCTTCATGATAGGTATGTTGATCTTTTGTGTCGTTACAGCCTATTATTATAGAAATTGGATGCTCGGATATGGGCCACATGAATCTGCTTCTTACGGTGGGAAATTGATTGATAATCTTTTTAATATCACCTTGATTTTCACGGGGATTGTATTTGTAGCAACACACATTTTACTTTTCTGGTTTACTTACAAGTATCAGCATCAAGAAGGAAGAAAAGCCTTCTTCTTTCCACATAATAGCACACTTGAATATATCTGGACTGGAATACCAGCATTTGTAATGTTTGTGCTCGTAATAAAAGGATTAGCTGTATGGAATGAAGTTATGGCTGATGTTGATCCAGATGAAGATTATATAGAAATTGAAGCAACTGGCTATCAGTTTGCTTGGAACATTCGATACCCAGGAGAAGACGGAGTTCTTGGTACCAAGAATTACAAAATGATAACGGGTAACAATCCTGTAGGACAAGATTGGAACGATGTGAAAAACCTAGATGACTTCCATACAGGAAGTGAATTCTATCTACCTGTAGGTAAGAAGGTTAGAGTTAGAATTACCTCAAGAGATGTTTTACACAACTTTTATCTTCCACACTTTAGAGTGAAAATGGATGCAGTTCCTGGTATACCTACTTATTTTGTATTTACACCGGAGACAACTACCGAAGAATATAGAGAGCGACTGAGAAATACACCCGAGTATCAGATGACGGATCCAGATGATCCTACGATGAAATTGTGGGAGTCTTTTGAGTTTGAATTGGCTTGTGCAGAACTCTGTGGTAAATCTCATTATAGTATGAGAAAAATACTAAAGGTAGTAGAGCAAGAAGAGTATGATGCTTGGCTTGAAACACAGAATAGCTATTACATGTCTACCATTAGGAACACAGATGATGATCCTCATAAAGGTACCTTATTGAATACTGAAATCATTCAGCGTAAAAAGGACTTTAATTCAAAAATGCAACTTGCCTTAAATGCTGATACAGACGATGGCAAAATTATAAAATTGGATTACGTAGAATTTGAAACTGGTTCAGCAAATCTAACATCACTTTCTAAATATGAATTAGATAATGTTGTTGGGGCGATGAATCAGTATGGAAATATTTCCATTGAGCTAGGCGGACATACAGATAGTGTAGGAGATGATGCAGGTAATATGGCGCTCTCAGAAAGTAGAGCAAGAGCAGTATACAACTACTTGACAGGTAAAGGTATAGCTAGCAATAGATTAGGAGCTATAGGTTATGGTGAAACTAGACCTATCGACTCAAATGATACAGCTGAAGGACGACAAAATAATAGAAGAACTGAACTGAAAATTATATCACAATAAGCCTTTTTTAAGATGATAGATACAAAATTGTACGGAGATAACGACACTGATGTATTAATAAAAGAAAGTGGATATGATGATCACTTTCATGAACATGAACATGGCGATAAATATCGTTCTGGATTCTTAAATACGTATATATTCAGCATGGATCATAAGATCATTGCTAGACAATTCCTTTTTACTGGAATTTTTTGGGCATTGATTGGAGCTGGGATGTCTATCATTTTTAGGTTACAACTTGGTTTTCCTGAAGAAAGTCTTGCTTGGATCAAACCCTTATTAGGTAAGTGGATTGTGATTGATGATGTGACTGGGATGGGTACACTTGATCCTCAATTTTATTATGCGCTGGTCACCATGCACGGTACCATCATAGTATTCTTTGTATTGACAGCCGGACTGAGTGGTACATTTAGTAATCTATTAATACCCCTTCAATTAGGAGCTCGAGATATGGCATCGCCATTTTTGAATATGCTTTCTTATTGGTTTTTCTTTATGGCTTCTGTCGTTATGTTTTTCTCACTGTTTTTATCCACCGGACCTTTCTCAGGAGGATGGACAGCCTACCCGCCACTGAGTGCATTGCCTCAGGCATCGAGTGGGTCAGCTGGAGGTATGACACTTTGGTTAGTGAGTTTAACTCTATTTGTAGTATCAGTACTTCTTGGAGGTATTAACTATATAACAACTGTTTTAAATTTAAGAACAAAAGGAATGAGTTTGTGGAGAATGCCACTTACCATTTGGGCATTTTTTGTAACTGCCATTATTGGACTTTTGTCCTTTCCAGTATTAGTTTCAGGATTTTTGATGCTAATGATGGATAGAGGATTAGAGACGAGTTTCTTCTTAAGTGAAATATTTATAGCAGGACAGGGTGCACTGGATTATGTGGGAGGAAGTCCAATATTATATCAGCACTTATTTTGGTTCTTAGGTCACCCTGAAGTATATATCATCATCCTTCCAGCGATGGGCTTGGTATCAGAAGTTTTATCTGTTCATGCAAGAAAACCAATCTTTGGTTATAAGGCCATGGTATTTTCAATACTTGCGATTGCATTCTTATCATTTATTGTATGGGCTCACCATATGTTTATGGCAGGAGTAAATCCATTTATATCTAACTTCTTTGTGATCTTTACACTGATCATCGCAGTACCTTCTGCGGTAAAAGTGTTTAACTGGATCACTACATTATATGGTGGAAATCTGAGGCTCAACACACCGATGTTGTTTGCTATTGGGTTCGTTTCCTTATTTATATCAGGAGGATTAACAGGTATATTCCTTGGAAATTCTGCGATTGATATTCCACTGCATGATACCTATTTTGTTGTTGCACACTTTCACATAGTTATGGGTATTGCTGCATTCTTTGGAATGTTTGCAGGTGTGTATCATTGGTATCCAAAAATGTTTGCCAGATTCATGAATGAAACTTTAGGAAAGATTCATTTTTGGGTAACCATGATAGGAGCATACGCTATCTTTTGGCCTATGCACTATTTGGGAATGGCTGGAGTACCAAGAAGGTATTACTCTTTTGAAACCTTCCAAACTTTTAAGCACTTTGATGTAATGAATCAGTTTATCACAGTAGCAGCAATCATTGTATTTGCCGCACAGATACTATTCGTGATAAACTTCTTTTATAGCATGTATAAAGGAAAACAACAAAAGACAAGAAACCCTTGGGGTGCAACTACTTTAGAGTGGACTACACCAATTGTTGCTGGACACGGAAATTGGCCTGGCAACTTACCAAAGGTACATAGATGGGCATATGATTACGGGAAAGACGGAATTGAATATACACCACAACACATTCCTATGAAAGACGGGGAAGAGGCTGGTGATCATTAATACAAGAAGGATTGAAATCTAAAGCAACATATAAACAAATAGCATTATCAAAGCCAAGCTTTTGGGATGATATCAAAGTCTTGGTGAAATTGCGATTAAATATCTTGGTCGTTTTTTCAGCGGTAATTGCTTTTTTAGTATTAAGTCCAGCTCCGTTCAGTGGATTTGGGGTGGTGATTCTTGCAATTGGAGGTTTCCTTGTAACTGGTGCGGCGAATGCATTAAATCAGGTTCTTGAAAGTGATTTTGATAAACTGATGAAGCGAACCGAAAATCGTCCTGTAGCAGCAGGAAGGATGAAAGATTCTGAGGCAGTTTTGATTGCTGGATTAATGGCAGTAGTCGGCGTAATTATGTTGTGCTCATTTAATGCATTAACAGGATTCTTAGGAATGCTTTCCATGATTCTGTATGCTTTTGTTTATACACCATTAAAAAGATTCAGTACACTTGCTGTTCCAGTAGGAGCGATTCCAGGAGCTTTACCTATGTTAATTGGAGCGACTGCAGCGACCGGTGAAATTGGTTGGATTGCATTGTTATTATTCGGTATTCAATTTTTCTGGCAGTTTCCTCATTTTTGGGCGATCGGCTGGAATGGTAAGGACGATTACATGAATGCTGGATTCAAATTATTACCAGAAAGAAACGGAGTCATCGATCCTAATGTTGGATTGATTTCGATGATATATGCCTTGTTATTAATTCCAATAAGTGTTGGCTTATTTTACTTTGGCGTCGGAGGACCGATATCCTTGAGTATATGTGTTTTAGCTGCTTTGTATTATACGAAGAGCTGTTGGGATTTTCAAAAACATAAAGATACCAAGCATGTGAAGAAGATGATGTATGCTTCTTTTATTTACTTACCTGTAGTGTTAATTGCTTTATTACTTCCTTTTTAATATGAGTACTGAAATGAGCATAAAAGAACCTAGGTATGAAAGTACATTCCACCCACACAAATTTGCATTGTGGGCATCGTTGTGCAGCATTACGATGATGTTCATTGGATTGATAAGTGCTTATATCGTTCGTTACGCTGCAGGAAACTGGCAAGAATTTAATATTCCATCTCTATTTTATATTAGCACAGTAGTTTTAGTGATAAGCAGTTTTACATTGCATAAATCTTATAAGTCATTTGTAGCTGAAGATGAAAAATCCTATAAGTTCTTATTATTAGTAAGTCTAGTATTAGGGATTGCTTTTGTAGCCATGCAAACATTTGGATGGTTTGAATTAGAAGCTAGAGGAATAGAGTTAAATGGTAATCCTTCAGGATCTTTTTTTTATCTGATCTCTGGATTGCATGCCTTACACATTTTAGGAGGAATTGCTGCCATGTTAGTGGCAACCTTCCATGCCTATAAATTGCCGTTTTTTGTTTCAAATAAACGAAGATTGAGATTTGATTTAGTCGTGAGTTATTGGCACTTCGTTGATATATTATGGATTATTTTAATTGTGTTTATACACGTAATTAGATACATACTTTAAATTAAATATTTAGAACATGGGTTCAGATACAGCAGTAGCACATCATGTAGAAGATAGCAATGCAGTTTGGGACGGTGGGAAATCACCAATGAAATCTAGCTATGGAAAGCTGATGATGTGGTATTTCTTATTGTCGGATGCATTTACATTTGCAGGATTTTTGATTGCCTATGGTACACTTAGAGTAAGTATGCCAACCTGGCCAGTTCCAGATTTTGTATTTCAATCCTTACCAGGTGGAATTCACAATGCACCACTTATTTTTGTAACCATCATGACCTTCGTTCTGCTATTTAGTTCTTTCACTATGGTGAGAGCAGTACAAGAAGGGAAAAGAGAAAATAAAAGAGGTGTAGTTATTTGGATGATTCTTACCATTATTGGAGGAGCTGCCTTTTTGGGTTGTCAAGCATGGGAGTGGACGACATTGATAAAGGGCGAGCATATGTCAGTAACGACCAATCCATTTGGTACACACACTGCTGCAGGTGCCTATTTAAATAAAGATGGGACAGTTTCAAATGAAACCTTTGAGGCAGGCGAAAGTTATTTAATGCATATGGCTCATGCAGATGATCATGGACATGGAGATGACCATGCAGATGATCATGGCGGAGACCATGCTGATGATGGGCATCATGAAGAAGGACATGCAGATTCTTATGGTGTTTATAATTTAGAAAAGTCAAAAGACTATCCTTTTGCAACAGTAGATGAAAGAGGATATATACATAGAAAATTTAAGGTAACTGAAGGAGATGAAGATGGAATGGTAAAGACGGAGCAGTTTGGTCCAAAAGCCTTTGGAGCGCTCTTCTTTTTTATTACAGGATTTCACGGATTTCACGTTCTTTCAGGAGTAATATTTCTAATCATTATTATGTTGAACGTAGCCAGTGGCTTATATGAAAAACGTAAAAATGAATATGAGATGGTTGAGAAGATGGGACTCTATTGGCACTTTGTAGATTTAGTGTGGATTTTTGTATTCCTTGTATTCTACCTTATTTAAACATTAGATATTAAACGTCATGGGACATTCATACGAAGAAAGTAAAAGTTTAGCCTTAAAGACCATCTTAATCTTAGGTGGAATAACAATCGCTGAGGTTCTTTTTGCCTTATTAGGTAAAGGATATTTAATAAAAGGCGTACATTTTCCTTTATGGTTAATCGCAATAGTAATGATTGTAATGAGTATCGTAAAAGCCTATTTAGTGGTTTTCGAATTCATGCACATGAAATACGAAGTACCTGCACTCGCAAAAACTGTGCTTCTGCCAACACTTTTATTAGTGTGGGGAATCATTGCCTTCTTTCAAGAAGGAAGTGCATGGAGAAATAATAGAGACGTTGTAAAAGAACGTAACGAAAAAGTAGTAGACGATTCTTTGAAGCCCCAAGGGATGCTTCTTGAATTACCTGAATTAAAAGAAAATTATTAATAAAAAAAGAAGCGGAGTTTTTACTTCGCTTTTTTTATAGCATGAAGAGTAGATTCAACATTATTGCCGTCTTTGTTCTAATCGTAATCTTTCCATTAGTATCATGGATGTATTTAAAAAAAGGAGAGGAGTGGCACGTAAATACCAAGAGTGAACTTGAAAACTTAGGTCAAGTTGATAAAAACCTTGTTCTTATATCTCAAGAAGCCGATACCACTTTAATAAAAGCGCTTGAAGGCAAAATCATTCTATACTTTGATACGGATGATACCAAAGCATTACGAGACCTAAGTTATATTGCTGATCAATTCGCGGATAATGACAATATCATTCTCACTGTAAATGAGCGAAAGTATTATCCTGAAGATATGAAGAAGCATCTCTACACGGTTCATCGTGGCACAATGAAGTCATCTAAGGAGGATTATACAAATTTTGCCTTATTGTTTGACACAAAACATGAACTTCGCAAGCAGTATGATGTTTTAAATATGAAGGAATTATCGAAGTTGATAGAACACACTGCGCTATTATTACCCTACGAAACCAAAGCTGATATTAAAATAAAAAAGGTAAAGGAAAAATAAATTCATGCCCAGAAGTTTAGAAGCTAATAAAGCATTAGAAAAAAAATTAAATGTAGCTTGTATCATTATAAGTATACTAGCTCTTGCTGCTGTTGTAGTCAGTGGAAATGAGAATTTGAAGTGGCATACAGATATCGATTTTAGCTACCTTCCAGCTTTTCATTCATCGGTCAATGCTGTAACGGCATTCATATTAATGATGGCTTTATACTTTATTAAAAACGGGAATGTATCCATGCACCGCAAAAGTATCTATACAGCCATGGTGCTTTCGTTCATTTTTCTTTGTTCTTATTTGTTATACCGTTTCACCAATGATGAGACCGCTTTTTGTAAAGAAGGGGCCATCAGATATTTGTACTTCTTTCTATTGATAAGTCATATCATTCTAGCTGGACTCATCCTGCCATTTATATTTCTTACCTTTATTAGAGCATTTACAGAACAATATGATCGTCATAAAAAGATGGCGCGTTGGGTTTTTCCATTGTGGCTCTATGTAGCCATTACCGGCCCAGTGATTTATTTAATGCTAAAGGATTGTTACTAATGAAAAAAAAGCTTCAGAAAATTGTAATTGCGTTCTCCTTACTATTCGCCTTGCAGACCACAACAGTCGAAATTCAAGCACAATGTCCTATGTGTAGAATGTCTGCAGAATCAAATCTAAAAAGTGGAGGTACAGCTGGTAAAGGTTTAAATGCTGGAATCTTATTTATGCTAGCCGCGCCATATACGATTGTAGCTACGATGGCATTCTTGTATGTTAAAAATAAGAAGCGGGTGGAGGAAGCAGAATTAAGTGATTCATACTAATGGTAATGTAATATGTAGTCTAAAAATATATTGAGTATAAGACATAAAAAAAGACCACTTCTCATTGAAGCGGTCTTTTTTTTATCTTATCTAGTTATGCTTAAGCAAATTTCTTAACCAGCCAAAGTACTAAACAAACTGTTCCAGCTAATCCTACTAAGCTCGCAATTGCAGAAATAATTACTGAGCCAATAATAGCTGCTACTATGGAAAGCGCAATAGCTGCTCCCCATCCAAAAATCCAAAACCACATCCACTTCTCAACTTCATCGTCTAAATCGATATTAGCTTTGGCTAATAGATTCTTGACTTTGTTATATCGTTTAGTTGCTTTTTGTTGTCGCTTAATGGCTTTTTTGTCTAGAACTACATCAGCTTTCGCGATGTCTTCAAAACTTACAAATTGAGATTTGTCAACTTGTAGCATATCCTTTTCTTTTGGAATAGCATAACTGGTTTGCAAGCCAAGGAAAAACAAACCAAAAAAGAGTAGAAATTTAATTTTCATCAGTTATATTTTTTAAGGAGATAATAATTTTTCCACCTCAATTTAAACAAAAAAATAAAGACCTAACATATTAATGAAATAAATAATAGGCGTTTGAAATTTAATTCTGCCAATTAATTTTAGCTTGATTTTTAGATTCTAAAAACGCATTGGTCTTGACAAAATGATCATTCCCATGAAATTTGCCACCAGCAAGAGGAGAAGGGTGCACCGACTCTAAAACCAAATGCTTTTCTGTATCAATTAGATCTTTCTTAGATTTTGCAAAATTACCCCAAAGTAGAAATACTACACCTTCCTTAGAGTCAGACAACAATTTAATTACAGCATCGGTAAAATTTTGCCAGCCAATCTTACGATGTGATCCCGCTTTTTTATGTTCTACTGTAAGCATAGCATTTAAAAGAAAAACCCCTTGCGCCGCCCACAAACTAAGATCTCCATGACCAGGTATTTCAAAGTCTGTACTTCGAGCAAGTTCCTTATAGATATTTTTTAAAGAAGGTGGCACCTTGCAAGATTTGGGGACAGAAAAACATAAGCCCATAGCCTCGCCTGGATTATGATAAGGGTCTTGTCCGATGATCACCACCTTAACTTTTGAGTATGGAGTCATTTCAAAAGCATTGAAAATTAAAGGGCCTGGAGGGTAGATTTTCTTTGAAGCTTTCTTTTCTTCTTTCAAGAATTGTCGTAAGCTTTGAAAGTACTCCTTATCAAATTCTCCTTTAAGGACCTCGTACCACTCAGGGTTTATAGCAACTTTTTTACTCATGGATTCTCATTGAAACAATAATAATTCTTTAATCTGAAATTTTTATCCCTTTATCGAAAGGAATGGAATATCGAAGATTATTTGAATATACTATTAAGGAACTAAAAAGAATACATTATGGGAATTAGTGCCTACGGAGGAGTTTTTGAGACACAAAGACAGCAAAGACGAATAAGAGAAATGAAGCTTGTAAAGCAAGAGCTTAATTACAAAAATTTTACTGACATTAAAGAAGACTATGTCAGTATTAAAAAGCCTGTTAAAACCAGATATATCGATTATAAGGGACTTATAGCAATCGCCTTAATCACTTATATCATGTACGAAATTGTAATGATAATTTAAAGCATGGTCAAAATACTTAATTACTAAATAAAAGTTAGATGCTAACGAATGGCATCTAACTTTTATAACTCTTTAATTAAAATATTTGATACACACCCAGTATCAAGATAAAATATACCACGTAAAAAAGTATGGCTAAAACGAATCTAGAACCAAAGCCATACCAAGCATAATTTGTATGTGGTTTAAAGTCATCAACTAGATAACATATCAATACACCCATTACGCCTAAGGCAAAACCTAGTAAAAAAGCTAACCAATGTTGACTGTTGTCATCGGTTGCTGCTACAAGAGCTTGAATTTCTTCTTCTGATTTTCCTTGTTTTATGGCTTTTGCAATCTCAATTTTTGAAATGTGCAGACATATTCGATCCTTTAATTTGAATTTTCTATGGGTTGCCTTTTTGAATTTTCTTGCATTTAATTGCAAAATATCCGTGCTTGAATATTTTTTAGCAATCAAGTCCATATTACTCAAACCGACCTCGCTATCAGAAATTATATTAGGATTGACAGCGAAAGATAGGTGATAGAAGAAGAGGCAGAAAGTAGTTAAAAGGAGTGTTCTCATCGTGTTTAGTATAAAATGGTTTATAATTAACTTAAGTTAATTAAAGTGAATGATTTTGACAAAATCAATCTTGAATCTTTTTATGAATTGATGATCAATTATTTTCAATTAGCGTTTGCTAAAATTTAATAAAGTTTATCTTTGCATTCGAATTTTTAAAGGTCCCTTAGCTCAACTGGATAGAGCAGCTGCCTTCTAAGCAGCAGGTTTCAGGTTCGAGTCCTGAAGGGATCACCATTTTTCTCCCTAAATAGTTGTAAGATCGCTATTTAGGGTTTTTTATTTTATAGCGTAATTTGTGCAAGATGTTACCATCAATTCAGACCCATCTTTAGCTTCACACAAGTTTACACTTTAGCATTTAGTTGAAAGCAAAGTAGGGTGCTTGAATGATCATTTTCCATTTCTTTGAACTAGCTGCTCAATCATTGAAATATTTCCAAAATTTCAAGTATGCTATACGATTTCTGTAAATCTCCATTTTCTGTAAAAATAATTTTTCAGCTTTTTTTGAGGACAATATTTCCTTCAAAATATCTAAACTCACTCCTAATACATCTGAATTATATATATATGTAAAATTTATCATCTATTTATTTCTATAAATCATATAGTTAAATATATAATCTAATTATCAAGTGTTTAGATTAATCATTTTGATAATCTGTAATTTCTATCCAAATTCTTATCTTTTTTTTCAATTAATTATAGAACTGAACATATTGGGATTTACTTGCTTAAATAATTGTATATCAATACTTTGTATGAATTCAAAAACTTTTTACTTTTAGGGTTCAACAAGTAACTCCTAGGATTGGAAAGCATCAATCCTTTTTGGTACATTTTATGCAGTATTAGACTGTTGACTTCTCCCCATGAAGTCTTGAACATATTAAACTCAGAGCAAATGCTTAAAAAGTATACTTTTCTTTACATTCTTAGTAGTGTAATATTCCTCATGCAGACAGTGCAATTGAATGCACAATCTTGTGCGATTACATGTCCTGCTGATGTTGTGGTAGATCTTGGTCCAGGTGAATGTGAGGAATACATTGTTCCTTCATTGCTAACAGCTAGTTTTAGTGGGACTTGTGCCATTGCCATTACTAACAATTCCATCTATGCAGATGATATGGGTGCAGATGCATCAGGAAACTACCCAATAGGTACAACTATTGTTACTTTCTCTACTGCAGATTTTTCTGGTAATGTAGCTACTTGTGATGTCAATGTAACGATCAATGGATTTGTTCCAAGTTCAAACTCTTTAGCTTGTAATGGACAAGTAAACATAAGCCTAGGTCCTGATTGCGAAACGACAATCACTGCAGACATGATTCTCGAAGGTGGACCCTATGGTTGCTACGATAATTATTTGGTGGTATTCACAGATACCGGTGAGCCAGCAATCGTAAATATGGATCATATTGGTCAACTTATAAGTATTTCAGTAATTGATCCAGATTCTGGGATTAGTTGTTGGGGTTATGTCCTAGTTGAAGATAAACTGCCACCAGAATTAGAATGTTCTTCTTACACTATTGGTTGTGAACAAGATCCTACTCCAGGTGCAGATGTTCCTCCTGCTCCAGGTGGCGGAGATGCTTGTGGAAACTTTACGATTGAATATGAAGATAATATAGTAGATCTAGGATGTGCTGATCCTGATTATGTGAGTATCATTTACAGAACATGGACAGTAACAGATAGTTATGGAAATGAAGATATGTGTGACGATACCATATTTATACTAAAAAGAGATCTTACTGACGTTGTATTACCTCCAAATTATGATGGGCAAGGATTGGATCCTTTAGCTTGTAATGGTAGTTGGGATACAAATGGAAATGAATATCCAGATGTAGAAGAGACAGGTGAACCAGGTGGTGCACTTTGTGATAACATTGCTGTAGTATACGAAGATACCGTATTACCACTTTGTGGAGCAAGCTATAAAGTATTAAGAAATTGGACAATTTTTGATTGGTGTGCCAACGAAGTTTTGAATCACATACAAATAATCAAAGTTGAAAGTGCTGGGCCAAGTATTTCTTTCCCTGGCGATATCACCATATATGCTGACAACACACAATGCTTGGCTAGTTCGGCCTTGCCTATACCTAATATTACCTTTGAGTGTGCAGCAGATGGACCTGGTTTTTATGAGGTTTTAATTGAAGATGGTACGGTTGGTAATGTAACATGGACGGGACAATATTATGTAGTTTCAGATTTACCCATAGGACAACATACTGTTTGGTACAAAGCTTATGATGAATGTGGAAACACAGATGTTACAGGAAATGGTGGAGTTGGAGGACCTAATGGAGGTCCTGCGATTACTGATATTGTAATTACAGTATTAGATAATTCTCCTCCAATTGCCGTTTGTGAGGGACATACTGTTGTGTCTTTAACGAATGATGGTATTGCAGCAATTCCAGCATATACTTTTGATGATGGAAGTTTTGACAATTGTAATGACGTATATTTCAAAGTACGAAGAATGGATACAGGTTCTTGTGATGGAGCAAATGGAGACGATGATTCAGTAGGAGGCTATCAAGAGTACTTTGATGATGAAATCCACTTCTGTTGTGCAGATATAGGATCCTCAGTAATGGTTCAATTCAGAGTGTATGATAAGGATCCTGGATTAGGTCCGATTCATCCAAACTGGGAAGAAACCAATGTGAATCACTATACTACATGTATGGTAGAGGTTACAGTTCAAGATAAAACTGCACCTACGATCGTTTGTCCACCCAATGTGACATTCGATTGTGATGATGTGATTGATCTTACTGATTTAGAAGACCCTTATAGTGCAAACTATGGTGGTGCTCCTTTCGTAAATGATAATTGCAGCGCAGATCTTTCTGTTCAAGTATTTGATAATAGAGTTTGTGGTTTAAGCCCAACTGACAATAATGGAAATCCACTTCCAGCCATTCAGAGATACATTACTGCTTCTGACGGAAATGGATCTAATACTTGTATTCAAAATATTTTTGTCATTGATAGCAATCCATTCAGTGGAAATAATATCAATTGGCCAGATGATATAGATGTAGGATGTATGTCAGGTATCGATCCTGAAGATCTTCCTTCGTATGCTGCTTATCCTGATTATACAGAGAGCGGGTGCGGTCAAATAGCCGTAAGTTATGAAGATCAAGCCTTCTATTATGTTGACGGTGTGTGTGCAAAAATATTAAGAACATGGACGGTTTTAGACTGGTGCCAGTTTGACCAAAGTAATCCAAATGCAGGCGGTATTTGGGAATATACACAGGTTATAAAAGTTGTTAATTCAACTGCTCCAACTTTTACTGAATGTTCAGATGTGAATGTAATCTCAACAGGTGATTGCCAAAGCACAGTTGAATTAAGTGCCTTAGCTGTTGATGACTGCGATGGTGATAATATAGAATACACTTGGGTTATTGATGCGAATAGTGATGGAAGTCCAGACTTCTTTGGTAATGGAAATACCGTTACTGACACTTATCCATTTGGAACCCATACGATAACTTTTACAGCAACTGATCAATGTGGAAACGAAAGTTCTTGTAGTTATGATTTCTCGGTCGGTGATGTAAAAAAACCAACTCCAGTATGTCTCACTGGATTGTCAACCGTAGTAATGCCAACAACAGGAGCAGTTACCATTTGGGCAAACGATTTCGAATCTGGAAGTAGTTTTGATGATTGTACGCCTTACGATCAGTTGCGTTTTTCTTTCAGTGAAGATGTAAATGATACAGGTTTTACAATTTCGTGTGCAGATATTGAAGATGGCCAATCTCAAACTTTTGATGTAGAGATATGGGTGACTGACTTAGCTGGAAATCAAGATTTCTGTATGTCTAGTTTACTCGTGGTTGATAATGATGATGTTTGTCCAGACATGGTAAGTAATATTATCACATTTGCTGGTGATGTATATACAGAAATGAATGAGCCACTTTCAAACGTTAGTATTTATCTAAGTAGTTCTCAATTGAATACTGGAAATACCATTTACACTACAGATGAAACAGGTGTTTATGCCTATACCAATATGCCTTTAGGATATGATTATCAAGTGGCACCTTACAAGGATATTGATTACCTAAATGGTGTAACAACATTGGATTTAGTTGGTATTCAGAAGCACCTTCTTGGAATAGAATATTTGAGTACGCCATATAAAATGATTGCGGCAGATGCAAATAATTCTAGCACCATTTCAGCTATTGATATTGTAGAAATTAGAAAGTTAATTCTTGGAATTACAAATGATTTCCCTAATAATTATTCATGGAGGTTTGTTACGAGTGAGACTGAATTTATCAATCACTTGCAACCATGGCCTTTCCAAGAAAATTATCAATATAATAATGTAACACAGAGTTTCTTAAATGGAGATTTCGTTGCAGTAAAAATTGGTGATGTGAATAACAGTGCAGCGGTAAATCTGACTGATCTTGAAGATAGAGGTGGTTTAAATACTTCAATGTTTACGATCAAAGATCAAATGATTGAAGCTGGTAAGACTTATACCATCGACTTTGAAGCAAGAGACTTTGAAGAAATTATTGGATTCCAATATACTTTAAGCTTAGACGGAGCTGTATTTAATAAAGCTCAGGCTAATGCAATTGATTTCAATGAAAGCAATTATGCATTCTTAACTGAGAATGTGATGACGGCAAGTTGGAATGACATAAAAGCTTCTAAGAAAGAAAATGGAGAGGTTCTGTTTAGTATTAATATTACAGCAAGCTCCTCAGGAATGTTATCAAATATGATGCGAATGCATTCTGATATAACTGCAGCAGAAGCTTATACAAGCAATAATGAACAAAATACCATTGATATTAATTTCGAAGGTATAAAGACTCCAGAGACAGTTGCTAGTTTTGAATTGTATCAAAATGAACCAAATCCATTTGTAAGCTATACAAACATTGGGTTCAACTTGGCACAAGAGGGAACTGTAGAATTACATGTTTATGATGTTTCTGGAAAAATAGTCTTAAGTAAAACGAATGATTTTGATAAAGGTTATAATGAATTCTTCCTTCAAGAGCATGAAATAGATGCTGCAGGAATATTCTATTATGAAGTAAAATCAAATGAGTTTAGTGCCGTGAAGAAAATGATTAAGGCGATTGACTAAGGTCTTATAAAACGGATAGGATTATTCGCGAGATATTTAAGGGAAGCAATTGTATTGCTTCCCTTTATTTTTTAGCTGAAAGGAATGGTACATATTTATAAATGAGCTGGTTGTATTCTGGAACTAAATTTAAACTCATATTTAGGATTAAAAATATAAATCCAATGATTCCCGATCGAATGATAATATCAATCATAAAATGATCAAAGTGGGGAAGTAGGCTCATCAAAAAATAGATTAATACTCCACTTACCAAACAGTATAAGGTCTTTAAACTATAAGGCTGTTCTTTTAAAAAATAGTAATACGCAATTTGATTAATGATTCCAATAATTAGTCTGGTTAAGAAGGAAGCAAATGCAGCTCCTATAATTTGATATTGAGGAATTAAAATATGATTGCTAATGATCAATAAACTGATAAATAATATGGAAGACAGTAAATGATATTTATAATGCTTCGAAAGGTAAATATGCAGCATGGTAGTTCCGGGCATCATTTCTACCAATTTTGCTAATCCGATAAATAAAATTACATACTTCCCTTTTTCATATGCTTCTGGAAGAAAGGCCAAAATATTATGAATATTAGCCCAAAGTAATACGAGTAAAACGACACCCGTAAAAGTCAAAGTAATAGAGGTGCTTTTTAGCATTTCTATTTGCTTCTCTCTATTTCGATCCCTGATATCAATAGATAAAATAGCAGGTGCAATTTTTAATAACACTCTCGTAGGAATGGAAATTAATACACCAAAATAGAACATCACAAAGTAGATCCCGGCATCACCTAAACCAATATATTTATTGACCATGATTCCATCAATGGTATGCATCAAGATATTTGAGAATCCTGCCAAAAAAGTAAATCCAGCGAAGGATATCATCCCATTTTTTGAGAGCTCATCATGCTTTGGTAAAATGAATTTTTGACTTAAATTAAATTTCCCCTCTCTAATAGATTTTATCAACATGACAATTGAAGGAAAAGTATGAACGCCAATAAAAGCCATGACAAAACTAATAAATCCTATGAGCTCGAAATAAAATAGGAAGAGTATTACCACCACGAATATTCTTTGTAGCACATCTCTTGTAATAATCCCCACTACAGCATCAAGTAAGGACCTTCTATAATTATCAAAGATTTCATAAGAGAGTCTAATAAAGGTATACGGCAGAATTAACCAAGCCACACTTTTGAATAAAGCATCTTTTAAATCTGCAGCTAGGAAAAAATCTTTAAAGAAAAAGAATACACATCCTACCAGGACAAATCCGATTAATGGAAGGCCAAAAACAAGTCTAATAAATCCATTATCGTTTTTGTCTTTATCTTGAAAAAATGGGTAATACTTTAATGTTATTCCTAATATTCCAAGAGAGGCTATCTTACTCAATATTCCGCCATAAGATTCAATAAGGCGTACTGCACCAATTTGGGCTGTCGTTAGCCACTGTGGCATTAATATGCTGGATATAACGAAGCCAATGATAACACCTATATACGCATAGACACTACCTTTTACACCTTGTTTGACGATAATCCCCATGAGCTATTTCTTCAGGCTTAGCAGTGATCTGGTTTTAAACATTTCTTCTTTTGCAATAGACAATATAATATCTAGGATATATACTACGCAATAAGGGCCTGATTCCAATTTTATAATTTTTACTTGTCCACAATTCACTGTCTATAATTTCCCATCCGGCCTTTTCTAAAACCATGTCAAATTGCCTAGGCTCAAATTCATGATAATGCCTGTCCCAAGGGTCATCCTTATTCCAATAAGCTTTAGTGAACCATAAATTTAGTGGGACCGATGCTACCAACTTTGGTGATTTAATTTCATTTAAAATATTATACGGAGCCACAAGATGTTCAAATATTTCGAAAGCAGTTACTACGTCAAAATTGGCTGTTTCTACCGAGGCATAATGTGTATCCAAGTCGAGACCCATTTCGGTATTTGTAATCTTAAAACCTTTGTCTGACATAATTTGTGTGAAAGGATTTACAATACCCAAGTCTAATATTGAGGCAGGTGGAGTAATATGCTTGCAAAGGAATTTAATCGTCTTATTATACCGATCTCTTAATGTTTTATTATCAATCGAATAACGCTTGCCAAATTCTTGTGAAGACTCCATAATTTCTTTCTGAATAATATTATACGAAATGAGTTGATTGTATTTCTTCGTATAAAGCTATCAAATTTTTTGCGGTCGATTCCCAATTATAGTTATCGTTTACGGCATTATATCCATTGATACCCATTTGATTTCGTTCTGTAGCATTTTCAAACATCGAAATTATTTTTTCGGCAAAATCTTTTGAGTCATTTGAACGATAGATCCTTCCTGATTGCGTCTCATTGATAATGCGTTCAAGAGGATTGCAATTTGTTGATAAGACAGGCTTCTTTAAAAGCATATATTGAAATAGCTTGTGCGGAATGGTATGATCGGTATGTTCCGTTTTTAAATGTGGTATCAAACAAATGTCGCTAACATTAATATATGAAGGGAGCATATTTGCATTCTGCCAACCTTCAAATGAAATATGCTGAGCAACTCCTAATTCTTGAGCTTGTTGTTTGAGGTCATTTAAATTGCTGCCAGTACCCACTAGAATTAATGTGAAATTGGGTATCTTCTTAATGATCTCCGGTACGGCATCAATGGCAGACTCTAAGCCTCTATGTTGGTCAAAGCCTCCGACATACAAGGCATTAAAACGGCCATCAAATCTTCCCTCCATCTTATCAAATGATTGTTCAGACATAAATATGTTTCTGTAGACATAATTAGCGACAACCCTAATATTAGAAACACCAATTTTTTTGTAGCGAGATACTGCTTCTTCAATTACAGTAATGACATAATCGGCGCTCTTTGTCCACTTCTTTTCTGTCTCATACCATTTTGGTATGGATATCAATTGTTTGCCAGGAAAGGTGTTAGAAAATTTATAATGCTTTAAAGCAGCTGGATAATTTTCATGTAGATCAGATACTACTATTTTTTTATCAGCGAATGAAGCATTGGCTTTTAAAGCAGCTCCAAGCAAATATAAGTCATGTACATGGATGACATCAATTTTATATTTTTCTACAAAGCTTTTTATTCTTTTACTCCAGTATTTGGTATATGGGTCAATAATAAAATTGGTTAGCCCCTTCATTTTATTTTTCCACCATTTGTCCAAATGAATCTTTACTATAGTAGCTCCATGAAATGATGTTTCGTGATCTTTTTCTTTATGATCAAAACAAAGAAGGTAGACCTCATATCCAGCTTCTTTGAGAGAGATGACTTCGTTTTCAACTCGCATGTCTCCAAAAAACTCATTATCTAAAATCATCCCAATCTTCATGAAAATTGAATTATAGTTAAGCGAATAATTGCACTGCCAAGAATGCTAATAAGCATAAAGGAAGCAAAGCAATCGCAATGGAAGCAATGAATGCCTTTCTTTTGTTTAATAACTTTTGGAATGGATAGGCCAAAACAAATTGTACTGATGTTAAGATACAGACGAATAATCCAAATACGAACCAAGCTCCCCTTTGCTTCATCCAGGCAAAACTGTAGTAGCCTTCATCTATGTAGAATAAAAATAAGGAGCTTATTAAAGCACTTAGGATCATGTAAAAAATCGGTCTAGACTGAATGCTTTTAATCTGGAGCGTGTAATTCATAGGTACTTAACGATATAGACAAGATTTTATGCTATTAAATAAAACGATATTTAGTATGCAATAACACTAAGTTAAGAAGAACCAATTAATATACACGACCTATCATTTCATGATCTACAATTGCAGATTTTAATGCTAAGAAATCTACCTCACCTTGATAACTCCATGCAGTACTTCCATCAGGATTAATTAGCAAGGTATATGGAAGTGCCCCATTCCATTTTGGATCAATGCTCTCAATCAATGCATATTTATCGTCATTTTTTACAATGTAATTGGGGACTGGAGAGGGAACCGATTGTAAAAAATCCATAACCCTTTCCTTCTTATTTAATTTGTCAGCAGAAATTGAAATAAACTCAAAATCCCTATCTCCAAACATCCTTTGAATGGTCATGAAATTAGGATATTCTAATTTACAAGGCGCACACCAGCTAGCCCATACATTGACGAGTCTCAGATTGTCAGTTCCATTAGCAATAATTTTTGACACCTCAGATAAAGAAGCTTCTTGAAGGCTTACCTCTTTTTCATTCCATTGTTTGTCGGCTTCTTTTTTGAGCTTGGTTTTCCAGCCCCATTTTGTGGAGCAACCAAATGTCTTTGTAGTAGGTGTAGGGATAGGCTTGTCATCAATAAGTAAGTCAATGGCTGAAATTAAATCCTCTGCATGTGCAGTGCCTGGTTTTTCAGATTTGTCTATTCGTCCGATATATTGGAGCTGTCGATTTTCATCAAATACATATGCATGGGGTGTAGCAGCTGGACCATAGGCTAAAGACACTTTTTGATTATCGCCATCATACAAATAAGGAAAATTAAATTGGTGTTTTTCGGCCCGAATGACCATGTCTTCAAAATCATCTCCCAAATCTGAATAGCCTAATTCTTCAGGGAGTAAACCCAGAGGACTATTTGGAGATATGGCTACCAGTTGAAAATCTTCCTTAGGATATTTGTTGGCAATCATTTTTAAACGTTCCTCATAGGCTTGTGCAGTAGGGCAATGATTACAAGTAAATACTATGGCCAATACCTTTGAAGCCGCGAAGTCTGATAAACTGTGATAGCGGTAATCCGCTCCCGGTAATTTAAAGTCAGGAGCTTTTGATCCAATGCTTAAAGGCTTTACCAATTGCTCTGGAACAACTACAGGTTTTGATATAAAATCAAATCCATCCGTTTTCTTAAGTTTTGATTGAGAGTCGTGATTACACGAAAGCACTAATAATAAAAAGAATAGCAGTAAAGTATTTCTCATAGTATAAAAGGTCGCTTTACTAAAAATAAATATTTTAAGCCAGGAACCTACAAGAAGCCATTGATCTTATCCACACTATCTTTTGCATCTCCATAGAGCATAGAGGTGTTTTCTTTAAAGAAAAGTGGGTTTTGAACGCCAGCATATCCAGTAGCCATGGAACGTTTCATCACTATCACATTCTTAGCTTCCCAAACTTCTATAACTGGCATACCATAAATCGGACTGTTCGGATCATCCTGTGCTCCAGGATTCACGATATCATTTGCTCCAATCACCAAGACAACATCCGTCTCTGATAAGTCATCGTTGATTTCTTCCATCTCCATCACAATATCATAGGGTACATTTGCTTCAGCTAGAAGTACATTCATGTGGCCTGGTAATCTACCTGCAACAGGGTGAATGCCAAAGCGAACCTCTTTACCATCAGCTTTTAATTTTTCAACCATTTGATGAACAGGGAATTGTGCTTTTGCAACTGCCATACCATAACCGGGAACGATAACTACAGATTTTGCTTCCTTTAATAAATCGGCAACTGCATCATGAAGGATCGCTGTCACTTCACCTGTAACTTCCTTTGCTGGACCTGTAGGACCTGCACCAAAGCCTCCAAAGATGACAGACCAAAATGAACGATTCATAGCCTCACACATGATGATGGATAAGATCGCTCCTGAACTTCCAACTAGTGCACCCGTAATTATGAGTAAGTCATTGCCAAGCATAAAACCTGCTGCTGCAGCGGCCCATCCTGAATAAGAGTTTAACATCGAAACAACGACAGGCATGTCTGCTCCTCCAATTGCCATTACAAGCATCACACCAATGAAGAATGAGATCGCTGTCATGATATATAAATGTATCAAGCCACTTGTTCCTGCTGCTTTTATAAAAAAGACACATAAGACGATGCAGCCTATGACGAGTAAGATATTGACAAGATGTCTTCCAGGGTATACCAAAGGTTTGGATCTGATTTTTCCCTCTAATTTTCCCCAAGCGATAATGGATCCCGTAAAGGTAATTCCTCCAATAAATATCCCGATGAAAACTTCTACCAAATGGATGGTGTGTTCAGTTCCTTCAAGGGCTTGTGTGTGTGGGTCTAAATAAGATCCGAATCCTACTAAGACAGCGGCAAGTCCAACAAAACTATGTAAGATGGCAACCAACTGTGGCATAGAGGTCATTTCTACTTTTCGAGCTACAAGAATACCGATGACTGAAGCAATTGCAATAGCTGCAATGATGTATGCTTGTCCTTCGACACCTTCTCCTAATACGGTTGATAAAATGGCAATGGCCATTCCGACAATTCCATAGAGAACACCTCTCTTAGCTGATTCTTGAGAAGAAAGACCTCCTAGACTAAGTATAAATAGAATTCCTGCAAATAGATAGGAAGCTGTTTGTATTTCTGGTGATATCATAATTTACTTTCTAAACATTTTCAGCATACGATGCGTGACAAAAAATCCACCAACAATATTTATACTAGCTACTAAGATTGCGATAAAAGCTATAATAGTCATGGGGTTAGATATATCTGATCGAGTCTGCAATAGACCTCCAATTATTATGATTCCACTAATGGCATTCGTGACAGCCATAAGCGGAGTATGAAGTGAATGTGAAACATTCCAAATCACCTGCCAGCCTATGAATACGGACAATACAAAAACCGTAAAGTGTTGCATAAAATCCGCAGGAGCTACTAAGCCTAATAGATATAGAAAAGCTCCAATAATCCCCAAAGTGATCAACATACTCATGGTCTTTTTCTTAGCCAGTGCTTCTGGAGAAATTTCAGGAACGGCTTCAACTTCTTCAACAGCTTGAACGCTTTTTTGCGGACTGACAGGCAATGGCTCAGGTGGCCAATTAACCGCTCCATTATAACTTACCATGGCTCTTTTTACCACATCATCTTCCATGTCAATGGCAAAATTTTCACCCTTGCCCATATCATCTAATAAGTGGCATAAGTTATTTCCATAAAGTTGACTTGCCTGTGCAGGGAGTTGACTTAATTTGCCAACTATGGTAACGCCATTATCTGTAGTATACACTTCTCCATTTCTGGTTAATTCACAATTTCCTCCTGAAGACGCTGCCAAATCAACAATAACAGAACCCGGTTTCATTGCCGCTACATGGTAATCTAAAACCAATTTTGGAGCTGCTCTTCCGGGGATTTGTGCTGTTGTAATAATAATATCTACTTCTTTCGCTTGTTCTTTAAACAAGGCCATCTCAGCTTCAATGAATTCTTTACTCATGACCTTCGAATATCCAGAAGCTGTCGAACCATCTTCTTCAATTTCTACGGAGAGAAATTGAGCCCCCATACTTTCGATTTGTTCTGCTACTTCCATCCGAGTATCGAAAGCTCTAACAATCGCACCTAAAGATCTTGCAGTTCCAATGGCAGCCAAACCTGCAACTCCTGCACCTATGACCAATACCTTAGCTGGATCTACTTTACCTGCAGCAGTGATTTGACCATTTAGAAACCTTCCAAAATAATTAGCTCCTTCAATTACCGACCTATAGCCAGCAATGTTTGCCATGGATGATAAAACATCCATTTTTTGAGCTCTTGAAATTCTTGGAATGGCATCCATTGCAATCGCATTGACTTTTTTATCTGCGAGTTTTTGTAACAGATCTTGATTTTGTGCAGGATTCAAATAGCTAAAGCTCACTTGTCCTTCATGCATCTTATCAATCTCTTCATCCTTAACCGCTTGGACTTTTAGAATAATGTCTGCGGTCTCATAGACGGCATCACTTGTCGGTAGGATCGTTGCGCCTGATGCTTCATATTCTTCGTCAGAATAATTAGCATTGATGCCTGCATCTTTTTCGATAAATACTTCGAAACCTTGTTTGAGAAGTCTTTTAACGGTCTTGGGTGTTGCACCGACTCTTAGCTCGCCTTTCGTTAGCTCTTTTGGAACTCCAACTTTCATAGGATTGAATAATTCATAAATAAATAGGATCTAAAATTAAAACTTAAACTACAGAAATTTACGGAATTCTAAACCTACTTATAAACAATATGTATTTCCCATGAGAATACTTGAATGTTAGTACTATACGAACAAGCTTCTTTCAAATTCATATAATGCCAAAATAAAGCAAGGGTTTTCACACTTTCTATTATATTTAATATTATAATAAATTGAAAATCAAAAGATTTGAAGCCGACGAATATTCAAAATCCTGAATACTTTCACAAGGTAGTCGATTGTCAATATGCTTGCCCAGCACATACACCTGTGCCAGAATATATTAGACTTATTGCTGCTGAAAGATATACAGATGCCTATATGATAAACTGGGAATCTAATGTTTTTCCTGGGGTATTAGGAAGAACATGTGATAGACCATGTGAGCCTGCTTGTAGAAGAGGACGGGTTGAAGAAGAACCTGTTGCTATTTGCAGATTGAAACGTGTTGCTGCTGATAATAAAGGGGAAGTTAAACATTTAATGCCTCAAGGTCCCTTTCCTTCAAATGGAAAGAAAGTCGCCTTAATTGGTGGAGGACCAGCTTCTTTAACTGTGGCTAGAGACCTTGCTCCATTGGGTTATGAAATCCACTTATATGATGAATGGGCAAAAGGTGGAGGCATGATGCGCACACAAATCCCTGCATTCAGACTTCCAGAATCTGTCTTGGATGAAGAAGTGAATTATGTGTTGGATATGGGAGTGCACACCCACTTCAATACTTTTGTAGATAGTATGAAAGAAATACTTGACAAAGATTATGATGCCGTATTTGTAGGTACTGGAGCACCAAGTGGAAGAGCATTGAAAATTCCCGGCTATGAAGAAGGCAAAGAAAATATTCAAATTGGAATTGAATTTCTAGCGAATGTCGCTTTTGAACATACAGATAAAATTGGTAAAAAAGTTATCGTTCTCGGAGGAGGAAATACTGCAATGGATTGCTGTAGAACTTCAAAGAGATTGGGCGCGGATGATGTGCATGTAATTGTCAGAAGTCCAAGAAAAGATATGAAAGCTTCTCCTTGGGAAATTGAAGATGCTGAAAGAGAAGATATCATAATCAAAAATAATATGCCACCAAAAGAATTTGTCATAGAGGACGGTAAATTGAAAGGAGTGCTTTTTGGAAATGTGAGAGCGGAATATGATGAGAATGGCAAACGTTCGTTGATACCTACAGGAGAGCCAGATGTCTTTATTGAAGCAACAGATGTTATTATAGCAATTGGACAAGACAATGCTTTTCCATGGATAGAAAGAGATCTGGGAATTGAATTTGGTAAGTGGGATTTGCCAGTAGTGGATCGTACTTCTTTTCAATCAAGCTTAGATAAAGTTTTCTTTGGAGGTGATGCCGCCTTTGGCCCAGAGAATGTAATTACAGCAGTAGCACATGGTCATCAAGCAGCCATTTCTATCGACCTATTTTGCAAAGGCAAAAATGTGATGGATCGTTTGCCACCCATGACCAATTTAGTCAGCCAAAAAATGGGAATTCATGAATGGACTTACGATAATGGTATCGCTCATGATTTGAGGTATCAAGTGCCTCATGAAGATAAAGCCATCTCGCTCAAAGACAGAAAAATTGAAGTCGAATTGGGCTTTGATCATATTGCGGGATTTAAGGAAGCGCAACGTTGTTTGAATTGCGATGTGCAAACGGTATTTAGTCACAGTCTTTGTATTGAATGTGACGCCTGTGTAGACGTATGTCCTACTGATTGTATTTCTTTTGTGGTGAATGGAGAAGAAGAAGATTTGAGAACAAGATTGAATGCACCAGCTGAAAATCTAAGTCAAGATTTATATGTTTCTGAACCACTGCCAACAGCAAGGGTAATGATTAAAGACGAAGACGTTTGTTTGCATTGCGGACTTTGTTCAGAGCGATGTCCAACAGCAGCTTGGGATATGCAAAAATATTTATACAATACTACAAAAACATATACCCATGAAGGAGCAGGAGTTGTTGGTTAATGATTTAGTAGTGCGTTTTTCAAATGTAAACGGGACAGGCTCAGCTTCAGCAAATGAAATGTTTGCGAAATCTATTTTTAGAATGGGGATACCTGTTACACCAAAAAATATATTCCCTTCAAATATTCAAGGATTGCCGACATGGTACGAGATCAGAATAAGTGAGAAAGGCTATCTGGGAAGACGTGCTGGGATAGACTTATTAGTTGGGGTAAATCCGCAGGTGCTTCGAAGAGATATTGATAGTGTGCGACCTGGTGGTTATTTCGTTTATGATAGCAGTAAAAAATTATACGACGAGTTTATTCGTGATGATATCAATTATATAGGGATTCCTATGATCTCTCTTGCCATGGGAGAATATGAGTCTGCAAGATTGCAGCAGCTTTTCAAAAACATCATTTATGTAGGTGCAGTTGCCACACTGCTTGATGTCGAAATAGATGTGGTGAAAGAGGTTATAGCAGAGCAATTCGCAAAGAAACCTAAATTGATTGAACCTAATTATAAAGCATTACAATTAGGAATTGATGCTGTTAAAGAAAATTATTCTTACCCCCTTAATGTCAGAGTAGAAAGAAGGGATAAGGTTGGTGATTCCATCTTGATTGATGGCAACACAGCCTGTGGTTTAGGAGCGATCTACGCTGGTGCAACTGTGATGGCTTGGTATCCCATTACGCCTTCGACCTCAGTGGCAAAAGCCTTTGAGACCTATTGTAAAAAATTGCGAGTGGATCCAGAAACGGGTAAAAAACAATATGCTTTTATTCAGGCAGAAGATGAGTTGGCAGCGATCGGAATGGTCATTGGAGCTACATGGAATGGAGCGCGAAGTTTTACCGCAACCAGTGGGCCAGGAGTTTCATTGATGAATGAATTCATCGGCCTTTCATATTTTGCTGAAATACCTGTGGTCTTAATCAATGTAGAAAGGGGAGGACCCTCTACGGGAATGCCGACTCGAACGCAACAAGCAGATTTAATTTCTTCTGCATATGCATCACATGGCGATACAAAGCATCCATTGCTTTTTCCAAGTACTCCCGCTGAGTGTTTTGAACATACGGTAAAAGCTTTTGATCTGGCTGATCGATTACAAACTTTGGTGATGCTAATTTCAGATTTGGATTTAGGTATGAATAATCATATGTCTCCTCCTTTAAAATGGGATGATGATAAGAAATATGATTTGGGTAAAGTTTTATCAGCCCAAGATCTCGAAGAAATGGAAAAACCATTTGGTAGATATTTGGATGTGGATGGAGATGCCATTCCCTACAGAACCATCCCAGGTACGCATCCAACAAAAGGGTCGTTTTTTACCAGAGGAACTTCACATGATGAGTATGCAAAATATTCTGAGTTGGGTGAAGTGTATTTAAGAAATGTAGATCGTCTAGCGCAAAAATGGGAAACAGCAAAAACCTTAGTTCCCCAACCAGAATTTTATCAAAAAGAAAATCGATCTGACATTGGGATGCTTTTCTTTGGTACGACTACCTACGCAGCAATGGAAGCCATGGACCTTTTAGAAGCTGAAGGAATTGTTTTGGATTCTATTCGAGTTAAAGCCTTCCCGTTTCATGCACAAGTAGAAGATTTTATTGAAAAACATAAACAGATAATTGTTGTAGAACAAAATAGAGATGCACAATTTAGATCCTTGTTAATAAATGAAATGGATCTCGATCCAGTGCGTCTGTTGTCGGTCTTGAATTATGATGGAACTCCCATCACAGCATTGACTATTAAATCACAAATTGAAAAACATATGGCTGTTGCCATGTAAAATAAAGCTTACGTTTTATGTCTTATGTAAAACCATTATTTCACCATCCTTCGCTGAAAAAGAATAAGGTTGGTTATGTTAAAGCAGATTATGAAGGAGTCATTTCAACCCTCTGTGCAGGTTGTGGTCATGACTCTATAAGCGGCGCCATCGTACAGGCTTGTTATGAGATATCTTTAGAGCCGCATCGATTGGCAAAACTTTCTGGAATAGGTTGTTCTTCAAAAACACCCACCTATTTTTTAAGTAATTCTCATGGCTTTAATTCTGTGCATGGTAGAATGCCTTCCATTACGACAGGCGCAAATATGGCCAACAAAGAGTTGATTTACTTGGGTGTATCCGGTGATGGTGATACCGCATCTATTGGTATGGGGCAATTTGTCCACGCGATTAGAAGGAATTTAAACATGGTATACATTGTCATGAATAATGGCTGTTACGGTTTAACCAAAGGACAAGATTCTGCTACTGCAGATTTTGGTTCTATCAGTAAGGCAGGTTCAGATAATCCTTATCAGGGAATAGATCTTGCAGGATTGGCTTTAGAGCTGAATGCTACTTTTGTAGGTAGAAGTTTTTCAGGAGATAAAAGTCAGTTGGTGCCAATGATCAAGGCAGCCATGGCACATCCGGGATTTGCATTTTTGGATGTGATTTCTCCTTGCGTTACTTTTAATAATAATAAGGGTTCAACAAAATCATATTCTCATGTGAGAGCTCATATAGAGGAAACTTCCATTTTTGATTTTGTGCCGCATCAAGAAGCATTGACAGTAGAGTATGATAAAGGAACAAGCAAAGAACTAGAGCTATTTGATGGTTCGAAAATTCAGTTGAGTAAGCTCGCTCCTGAATGGGATCCTACTGATCGGTTTTCTGCGGTTAATAGATTGCATGAGGCAAAAGCTAATGGGCAAATTCTTACTGGGCTTTATTATATTAATACTGAGAGTGAAGATTTACATGGCAAATTAGGAACAGTTGATCAGCCTTTAAATAAGTTACAGCAAGAAGCACTTTGTCCAGGTTCAGAAAAGTTAGAAGAGATTAATGCTTCGTTTAGGTAAAGAACTATTAAAGTATTTAATCAGATAAAAGAATTAAATATGAAGTTTACTGAGAATCAATGTCAAGCAAAATACGTACTTTTATAAAAATGACCCCATCATTTTAATATAGAAACGAAAACAATAAATCATGAAACAAGTACTAATGCTGTTGTTGGCTGCATGTATATGCCTGCCACTAAATATCCAAGGACAAAAATCAAAGTCCAAAACGGTTTCCATCAGAGATATTAATATTCCATCAAATCCTTTTGAAGGAGAATTTAAAACCTTCACAGTAAGAATTAAAGATGAAGGAATGAATTTTTCTAAATACGGTTTGTCAAGAATTGAGTTTAGGAGCCTGTTTGAAAATTTTAAAACTTTTAATAGGGTAGACGCTAAAGGAGACTTCTCCATCAAGGTTTCTTTTTATGGAGATAATTCGACAAGTGCTGATACGGAAAGTTACAAAGTAACAGAAGGCAAAGGTGATGATAAAAAAGAAGTTACGAAATGGAAATATTCATTTGGCGTGCGAGCTCCGATTAGTTATGAAATTTTAGATGCTGCAGGTAATGTAATGCGTGCTGGAGATATAAGAAGCTTTGATGATGTAGAAACCATCGATGGCAAGGGCTATGCAAGCAGCGGTGCTGTCAAATTATATTTAAAAGATAATTATGATCGCTTAGTAAAAAACAAAGTATCTGAAATTGCAAATCAAGCCGTAAAGTCTTTTGCAAATAGTTTGAGAAGGCAAACAGATGTTTATGATTACTCCAAAGTAATCACATTGCATACCATGAAAAAAGCAGAAAAGTATGGAATGGAAGAATTTGATAAATATTTTGATGCCGCAGAATCTGTGTTGAAAGAGAAAGTATTTAGTGCAGCAATGTTGGAGCAATTAGCACCTGCAATGGAATTTTGGAAAAATGGCCTAACTAAATTTAGTCCAAAAGATAAAAAACAAAGAGAGGCCTTTTTTGCTTGCGCCAATAATTTAGCACAGCTATATTTTCTTTCAAAGCAAATGGATTTTGCCACAGGTATGATTGAGAAAATGCGTTTGACAGACGAAAATAAAATGGCAGTCAATAGCTTTGAAAGAATGGTGAAAAGTAGAATGGATGATTTAGCTGCCAATGAAGCCGTAGAGATGAAGTTTTTAAATTATGCACAAGCAGGTCCAACAGCAGCATCAGATGATGATGTTTCAGAACCCTTAAGAATGGGTTATGTCATGAAAACAGATGGTGAAAAAATTGAGGGCGAAGTTAGATTGAGGATGAAGCAAGGGGAGGCTAGAGTAGTAGACGATGTCCACGTAATATTATCCGATGGAAGCTCTAGAAGGTACAAGCCAGCAAATGTCAAAGAGATTATGATAGATGGAACTGAGATCGCCTTGTTTGAATTACTTCCTTTCAACTATGCACCGATGGAACGTGTCGTCTCTAATGATAGAGCATTACTTGCCAAAGAATATAATGTCGATCCTAGGGAAGCGACCTATGCAGTATTTGATATTGTAAGTAAAAAAATATTACTGCCTGATGTGGCGCTCAATATCAATAAAGCTATTTTAAAAAAGTTTGGAGATTGTAATTCGGTAAAAGTAAAAGCTGAAGCAGAATCCTACTCCAGAGATACTTCAAGTCTCGAGGACTTGGTGAATGATATGGGTGCATGTGAAAATTAGCACGCCTGATGTTTATATAAGATATCCTTTTATAATTAAAAATATTGAGCCCCAATCAATGGGGCTTTTTTTATACAAACATTATAAAAACTTAAAATAATATTTTATTTAATGCAACAATGTTGCATTAAATAAAATCAATTCTTATCTTTAGTTTAATGTTTTACCATTGTAAACCATAATTGAATAAAATGAAAAGTGTTAAATGTAATTATTTATTAGCAATGTTAAGTTTAGGCTTGTTTTTTACTGCTTGTGATAAAGATCCAGTAGAAAATACCATAACGATAACCATTGAAGAACCGGTAGATGGAGAAAATTTCAATTCAGCCAACTGTAGTGAAATACATGTACATGTTGATGTTGAAGCTTCAGATGAAAATCATGGAGTAGAAATCATTCTACATCCTGAAGGTGATGTTGATGACAAGATTATTGATTATGATATGCATAGTCATGATAAGGTCATCACTTTTGAACAAGAAGTTGATCTTTGTAGCTATGCATCTGGAACTTGCTTCCACTTAGAAGTATTTGCTTGCAAAGATCATGATTGTGCTACACGAGAATCAGCTGATGTTGAATTTTGTATAGAATAATGAGAGAATGTATTTACATGTCTATTATCAATAGGCATGCAAATCTTATTTTTTAAAACTACCTCCAAAAGGAATTTTCATAGAAAGTAAAATATTTCGGCCCTGTTCTGGGACATTGATGATTCGATACCTACTTAGATGAGCTAAATATTCCGTATCGAATATATTCTGCACTTTAAAATTTACATCAACTTCCTGTCCTCCTAATTTAAACGTAGACCCGATACCTAAATCCCATAATTGATAAGACGGCGTTGCCTGTTCTGATCGATCTATGCGTAAACTACTATTTGCTGCAAAATGGTATTGATGTGAAATTTGTATATAAGAATCGTGGACCCAATCCTTCTCAAAAAGCGCATAATTAAAATCTGTTTTTATCGCTGGTTGTGGTGTAAAAGGTAAGGCTAGGTTTGTCACAGGATTATAGCTTTGTACAAAATCTGCAGCTACATCCAAATCAATCTTTGGCGAAATATTCCAAGTCCACTGAAGTTCGAAACCCGTATAAATTGCATCATCTTGACGATATTGAAAAATTTGTCCTGCTTCAGGTAATGTTGAAAAACGAGCAGGAAAGGTAGGCCCTAAATAAATATAATTATCAAAGTAATTGAAGTACAGAGCAAGACTTCCTTCAAATCTATTGTAATTCCAATAAGCGCCCAGATCAATTTGATAGCCTTGTTCAGATTTTAAATCAGCAGTGCCAACTTCATGTCTGAATGTTCCATGGTGGATTCCATTAGAAACAGTCTCAGCAGGATAGGGTACCCTAAAACTTTTTCCAATATTTCCTTTAAGATTCCAATTGCCATTCTTAAAACTGTAATTGGTGCCTATAGACGCAGACCAATTGAAAAACAAATTATCAGTAGCAGGAGATTGGAGAGAGTCAATAATATTTTCATTGCTATCCCAAACATATTGCCTGTAAAATTCTGAATCATTTTTTCCAAGGTCCAAACGAAGCCCACCATTGACAAGCCAACTATCATTTAATTCTTTTTCAGCAATGGAATATACACCTCCTCGAAATGTTCTGAATTCTGGGAGTAGGTATTCAAACCCACTTCTTTGATTGTGCTGCCATTGTGCATTCAATCCTATAGTATTATGCCAATCTGATGAAAAATGATGCTCATAATGAGAAGCTAGACTAAACGTTTCTAAAAGCAATTCAATAGCAAGCTTTTCATTTGGATCTTCTAGTTGGGATAGTGGGATGCTGTGAAATTCAGGTTCAGAAAATTCTTGCCGAAGGTTTCTTTGTAAGCCAATATCTACGGCTAGGTGATTACTCCCAAAAAAGAAAAGTTGATTTAAAGAAATGCGATAATGATCAACCTTCTGACTGGGTACATCAATATCTCTATAATTACCATCATGTGTTAATGCGTAAGAACGCGGGATACCTACAGCACCACTAAACAATCCTGCTTCTAAAGAATAGTGACTATATAATACTCGAGTAATTCCCCAATCTTTATTTACCCCAGCTGAGATGCTAATATTAGATTCTTCACCCGCCGTATTTTTAAGGCGATTATTCAATATGGGTAAATCAAAATCATTATAAGTGAATGAATTACTGGGGACACGATAATCAGCAAAGCTCTGAGCAGAATACCTAGTAGATAAAAACCAATTGTTAAGGTTTATTCCAAGCTTAGCTGATCCACCCCAGTGGTCATTGTTGGATTTGTAAACACCATTTAGGCTAGCTTTGTAACTGTCCTTTGGAATGATTTTATCCGGCATGATATTGATCACTCCACCAAGTCCATCAGAACCAAATTGCAGCGAACCAGGTCCTTTTATAATCTCAACATTTTCGACATCAAATTGATCGATCTCCAATCCGTGGTCGCTGCCCCATTGTTGACTTTCTTGCTTTATCCCTTGATGATTTACAATGATACGATTAGAAGATAATCCTCTTATGACAGGCTTGGCAATACCAACTCCAACATTGATGGCGCTTAATCCAGGTAACTTTTCAATAGATTGTGCAAAGGTCCCCTCCAGATTTCTTTGAAAAAAATCTTCATGTATGTGCTCCGTTTGAAGGCTTTCTTCTTGCTTCGCGTGTTCTTCCGAGACAACGATCGTTTCTAAAATTGATTCAACTGAATTCAAAAGAATTCTCAACTTTTTAGAATTATTTGAGGGAATGATGATAAATGTAGTATCAGTTTTGTATCCTATATATGAAGTATGGATTTCATAAGTATTGCTTACCAGATTTTCAAAGGAAAAAAATCCTTTGTCATTGGAAGTAGTTTGTTGGCCATCGGGCAATAGAAGTAGGGTTGCTCCAGGTAAAGTGTGATCATGTTCGTCAAGTACAATACCTGAGATTTGTCCTGCTAGGGAAAATTGAAAAAATACAAACAATAATAATGCAATGATTCTCATAAGTCCGAATAGTTTATTTGTTTGCTTATTCAGAATAAGAATTGAGACACTGCTCACATTGTCCAAAGAACAAAAAATTTGCCGATTCGATTTTATGATTGGCTACTTTTGGAATGGAGATATCCAAGCTTAAGCATTGTGAGATGCCGCAATCATTACATTGAAAATGGGGGTGATCATCTGTATGATTTGAAGAAATACAACCATGACATTTAGCTACCCATTTTAATCCATCCTTACCTGTGAATGAGTGAAGCTTGCCTTCATCTTCTAGCCTTTCGAGCACTCTGTACACAGTAGTTTTATTCATTTTGCCTTCAAATCTTTTAACCAAATCGACTACCGTTAAGGCATTTTTTGATTGACCAAAAGTTTCAAGCATCAGTTCTACTGATTTAGTTTTTCTTTTAACTCCCATGCGACAAATATAATGCAACTTAGGTGCATTAACAAAATCTTAGTGTATATTTGCAACAATATTGCATTTAGAATATTACATTGGCTTTTCAAGCGTTAGACTAAAAATAATGTCTGATAATAAAGTATCGATATGAAGAATCTTAAAATACTCCTGACCCTCTTTGCATTGATTGTATTTTTCATGGCTTGTGAAAAAAGAAATATAGATGTTACACCTCCAACAATGCAGGTTTTAAGCTTCGTCCCCGAACCCATTGAAGATGAAATTTGTACAATAAACGAACCTACCGTTTTTCGATTAAAGGGAGGGGATCAACTAAGTTTTGATGTCATCTTTGAAGATGATGAAGCCTTATCTCAGTATAAGGTAGATATACATAATAATTTTGATTGTCATGGACATGGAGGAGGTACTGTTCCTTCTATAGTTGTCCCAAATGTTGACAATCAGACCCAAGATTGGGCTGTCTTAGATATCAATAACATTGATGGAAAATCTTCATCTGTCATGCAGACATTTGATGTTCCCGATAATGTTACAACAGGTAATTACCATTTTCAAATACAAGTGCTTGACGAATCTGGAAACGACAACCCAGCAGCAAATGTATTTGCACTTAAAATTACAAATCCCCTTGATTCAGTCGCTCCATCTATCAGTGTCGAGGCTCCAGCAACGAATAGTTTTTCGATTAAGAAAGGAGATGCAATAAATTTTGTTGGAACTGTAACAGACGATAGATCATTAAGTGATGGCGGAAACGGAATCTTATATCTTTCTTATACCGATTTGTCTTCAGGAAACACTTTTGCTACAGATGCGTATTTCGCTTTTGATGAAAACACGGATCTTAGTTATGATTTTAATTTTGACTATACCATACCTCAAACATTAGTTGAAGGAAATTATCGCTTCTCACTTGGTGCCAATGATGGCGTTCGGAATATTGCGGCTTTTGCATTTTTCGAAGTTGCTGTTTCTAATTAAACTTTTCCGTTAGCATTTACTTTTATACCTTAGGCTGATAAATTGATCTTTCTGTATTCAGCAAAATATTTTTTTGCATTCATTGAGTACAAATTCATTTCAAGTTACTTATACATCTAAGAAGGGGATAGTAGACATAAAATCTCTGATACCACACTTATTATTATCAATTAAATTTTAGACAATGAAGCACACATACTTCTCATTCAACAATTATTTATTCACGTCTAAAAAATTTAAAGATGAACTATGTAAAGTTTTTAATATGGATCTTGTGTGCAACATTGGTATTCCAGTCTTGCGATAAAGATGAAACATTGGTTGAAGCCTTCGGTGCACAGAGTGCTTCAAATGGTGGAAATAATAACCAGGGAAGCCACGGAGGTGACAATCACGGAAACCATGGAGGAAACAATAACGGAAATCAAAATCAAGATGTAGAAGATCTTACTATTGAAATTCTGCACAATTGGACCACTCATATGCTTTCATTAGAACAGTATACAACAGGAATGAGGCCCAATGCTTCTGCTAGAGCATTAGCTTATATTAATCTTGCAGTTTATGAAACAGCCGTGCCTGGGATGCGAAGATTGAATTCTACGACCAGAGACTTTGATGACTTAAGTATTCGAAGGGATCAAGTGCCAAATCAAATAAATTTTGAACTTGCAATAAATGCTACATACGCATCAGTCCTTGATCATTTTTTTATTAATCTCCCACAGGACAAAAGAGCGAGTATTGCTGATTTTGAAAGTACGCAACTATCTGCATTTGGAGGAGGTGTTTCATCAAATATTATTGAAGCGTCTGTTCAATGGGGAAGATATGTGGCTGATCAAATTATCGCTTTTAGTGAAACGGATGAGGAGGCAGAGCGTCAAATTCTCAATCCACAGCCAAACAGCTATGTGCCTCCAACTGGAGCTGGTTTTTGGACCTTTTCAGCTGATCCAGAAAGAGCATTATTCCCATATTGGGAGTCGGTTAGAACTTTCGTTATTTCTCCTTATGAGACTACGACTGTTGCTCCAAAGACATACAGTTCAGAGGAAGGCAGCCCTTATTATGACGAAATGCTAGAGGCCTATAATGAAAATAACGCTGCCAAAACAAATGATCCTGAACAACTATGGATTGCAGAATTTTGGAGTGATGATGTAGAGAATCTTATGATCAGTCCTCCGGCACGTCAATTTTCTATTGCAAATCAAATGATTCAACAATTTGATTTAAACTTAGAGGAAGCTTTAGGCATGTATGTTAAATTAGGTTTTTCTTTGAATGATGCTGCAGTGGCAACATGGAAGTATAAGTACGAATATATGGTGATGAGACCGAGCAATTACATTCGTGAATTCATCGATCCAGATTTTCAAACAAATCTTTATCGTCTAGTGTATTGGCCAAATCCAAGTTTCCCTGGCTATCCATCTGGGCATTCATGTTTTGCTTCTGCCGCCGCAGGAATCTTCATTGACTATTTTGGGAATGACACCCAATTTATTGATCGGACACATGAAGGGCGAACAGAATTTCAAGGAGCACCCAGAGCATGGAACACAATGAGGGAAATGGCAGCTGAAAATGCCTATTCAAGAATTCCGCTAGGGGTTCATATCAGAATGGATTGTACAGAGGGTCTCCGCTTAGGCTATGAAATTTCTGACGCTGTCAATGAGTATGATCTTAAAAGAGATCATCTCTAAAAAGACTAAATTTTAATGTTCTTATTTATAAGCTTAGTGGCACTGTCTATAAAGACGGTGCCTTTTTTAATTTATTTCACAAAGTATTTATGCACACCCAACTAAATAGAATGAGGCAACGTTTTAGCTTATGTACAAACGAATTAAAAAATCTTTATGAAAAAAGTTATTAATATTTTACCCATTCTTGCAATGGTCTTTGTGCTTGGCAGTTGTCAGCAAAAAGATTTTCCCTTAGTTGAAGTAGCATCAAGCTTAATTGTAAAAGACAATTTATATGGAAATGGTGATGAGGGTATTGGCGAAGAAAATTTCCACATTACAGATCAAAGCGCTTGGGAAGAATTGATGGATAAAATTAATTCAGTAAATACAGAGACTGATAAATTTACAGAAACGGATATCGATTTTGCAAAATATGAAGTCATAGCAGTATTTGATCAAATTAGACCATCCTCATCTTATGCAATTGAATTATTCATTACTGATGATACGGAGAATATTAATGTAGAAATAACGAAGATTATTCCTCCAGATGGATCAATTGTTTCACAAGTAATAACGCAACCCTACCATATTGTAAAAATCGATAAACAAGAACTAGATGTTAAGTTTAACTAAGAGTTTAGTTATCACAAAACACATATCCAACAAGACAATGAAAGCATCCATTTTGGGTGCTTTTTTTGTTAGTCTCCATCAATTGGAATAAAAGGAATTAATAAACCTTTATGATTTTATAAAGATTGCCTACGGCGATCCCAGAGGGTGGAAAAAGCGACCAAATACTAACTAAACATAAAAACCTATTAAGACTCATACTTCGTTAAATTAAGTCTATGAGTAAAGGACTTGTAGGCTTCAATATTAAAATTCCCGCTAGTATTGATTTGAGATTATATATTTGTTGGCATAATTCATTTCCATGGAAATAATTAATATATAGAAAAATATATCTAACCATGAGGACATAAATTATTTTTTAATGATACAATTAAAACGATTTTAATAATTCGATTTGGTTGCTTTCAAAGTAACTTGGATTTACTGAAGTAAAACTCATAATAGATTCAGGTGCAAGGGTATTGAAAAATCAGTTCGTCCTCTGGGAGTATCGTAATTGGAATCTGCGTAAATACAACTCTGAAATTCTATAAGAGGGGGTACATTCGATTATATGTATAAGTACCCCCTCATTTCCAAATAATCATCACTTGGTGTAGTGAGTCTCTTTGTTTTCTTTAAGCAAGCGTTTATAATACTCCTCATTCATTTCAATTGGAATTTCAATATTTGGGAATTTTACATGGTATTTACCTTTTTTTACTTCCAATAATTCAAAATTTAGATTTACTCCAACATTCGATTCAACTGATTTAGCTTCCATAAAGTTTAAATTTTAGATGTTTTAAGAATATTTAATCTTTCGACAGCCAGTGGTTCGTTTTGCTTTATTGATAGCACATAGGAATATACTTGTTTAGCTTCTTCAAATCGTTTCAGCTTTTCGAGGGTAATTGCCTTATCTAGATAATTATTAATGTCGGTTGGGAAAAGTTCAATAGCTTTATTCAGATCAGAAAGCGCATTATGGTATTTTCCTGATATACCGAAAGCTCGTCCTCTTGGTGAATAAAGTAGTGTTTTAACATATTCATTATTTGATTCCTCACAGAAATTAAAATCTATAATTGCTTTATTTGGATCAGTTTCGAGAAGTTCTAAGCCCCTATGGTATCTAGCGATTACATTGGTGCTATCCAGCCTAATCGACTTATTAAAAAATGCGATAGCTTTTTCTTTCTCTCCTTTTTCCGAATAACAATTAGCTAATAATTCAAAAGCCGAACTTGTCATTAAACCCAATTCGTTGATCGCATATTCAGTATGGTAGATAGCTTCATCTAACCTTTCATTATCCCATAAACCACTAGCTAGTGTTGTTCTTGAAAAAGGATCGTCAGGATATGCTTCTACAGCTTGTTGAAATAGAGTTACATGATCTTGCCATACATCACATTGCACCCTAGTAGTAATTGTCATAAGATAACAAAGAACGGTTAATGTCAATAATACTATATATTTATAAGCTGCATTCCATAAATTTTGAAGAAATGTACCAGTTATAAAAGCAAGTCCAATATAGGGGATGTAGGTATATCTTTCTGCCACAAGAGCTGATCCCACTGGCAGAAATTGTAAGACTAATGCAATGGTTGAAAAATAAAAGGCAATTCCAAATGCAATAGTTCTCCATTTATTTTTAGCCGCCAATATGAGTATCCCAATTATAAAAAATGTAACTGACAAATATAAGATTGGATTGTATGCAGTTTGCAAGCTATAAGGATGGAAGGGAGAGTGACCTGTAGGGAAGAAAAAGTTCCTTAAGTAATAGAAGTTTGCAAAGCTAGAATTAATTAGCCTATCACCTAAGGACAAGTTTTTTGCTTCCATGGCATTAGCACTTTCAGACAGGCTTAGTAAGCCGTATAAATTTCCTCCTCCCTGTATATCAATTGATGTAAATCCAATTAACAAGGCTAAAATGAAAAACGGTATTTTTTCATAGTACAATCGAGTGGCAAAGAAATTCCTTGATTTGAAATAGTCTAATAACAATAGGCAAGGAACTAAGGAAACTGCCATCGCTTTTGAAAGACAGGAGAACACGAAAAGAATGAAACAAAGCACAAGATATTTTGATGATTTATCTTTCAAATAATTCCAATAGACCAGTAAAGACGATAAAAATAAAAAGGCGTAGAGAACATCTTTTCTTTCTGAGACCCAAACAACTGATTCAACATGCATAGGATGAATTGCAAATACAAGTGCTGTGAAAAAAGCAATAATGCAACTTTTGCTAGAAAGCCTGTAGCTTAGGAGCCAGACCAAAAGTGTATT
>CALGNN010000020.1 GCA_937961455.1 uncultured Saprospiraceae bacterium | reverse complement strand
AATGAGATACGATCACATCCAAACTCGGTTTGAGTGTAAGGAATGAAACGAATATCGCCAGAAATAGTGCTGTTATCTTCATCATTAACTTTGCAAAGATAAACTATTTATAAATTGAATTCCAGTGTAATTTGTTATTTTCTTCTTAAGGATTGCATGGATAATATTCAATTAGGCACCTGAAAATTGCTTGATTAAATCAGATATCTTTTCAACAATTTTATCACTTGTCACAAGATAACGATGTCTTTGGTGTTTAGTACTTAAGTTGTTGGGATTGGGTAAAAAAGGATCAACTTTATCAGCATTTAAAAAATGAAAATTTTCCAGTTTAGTATTGGGAGGAAATCCGATTTTCCCCAAGCGTTCTAGTTGCAATTCAACCTGATTATTTGAAATTTCTAAAATGCCATCATCCTTATCATAGAAAACGAAAATGTTGTTTGACAAGAATTTCAATCTCCTCAGATTATAATTCCTATATGCATTAGTCACACCATTTTCTCGAAGTGATTTTGAAGGACAATCGGCAGCCATTAAAAATACATTTTGAAAAACACGATGTTTTTTTGTTCTAAATGGGCTCGTTCTTAAATCCAATTTATTTACCACACCAGATAAAACTCTGTGTCCCCACGACTGAACCATTAAATGCATCTTAGACTTTGCGGATGGTAATGCTTGGGATAAATCATAGAAAAATGTAAAATGATTGGCAAGTTCTTGTCCGACCTTGTATGCCACTCCAAGGTTGTTGCTCATAGATAATCCAAAACCAGGCCAACTAAAATAAATAATGGTTCCAATTGTTGAAGAAGCTTTCACATATCTTTCATCTAAGTCATAAAGCAGTGAAAGCTTGTGTGATTTTGGCAAGGGGGTATATCCATGTGTAAATACCAATACATCTTTTTTGCTAGAAGGATTTTGCATAACAGTTGCAACAATCTCATTAATCAACTTTTGATAATTTGATGGATTGAGTTTTTCGACAACCAAGCACTTCTTCTTTAAGGTATTATCACTGGGCCGTGGATTCGACAGTTTAAAACTTGAATAATATAATGTCCCATTAGGTGCTGGGTCATTTGCATTCCTAATGGTTAAGAATTTTCCGTTTTTCTTCTTCGTTTTGAAGTTGGTCAAAATGAAGTGTTTCATACCGAGTGATTACAATTTGCTGAAAGATAAAAGTTTTAGAATTCAATTAAGTACTGCATGGATCAAATTCTTTTTACCATGGATTTCAAATCATTGATATTATTGAATGGCAGAAATTCATCAATGTAAGGTTTTGCTGCTACTAAGCAATTTGTTTCAGGCTTCCAATTGGGGTTGGCTGCAAGTGGATTAAGCCAAATAAGTCTCATAGATTTCCTTTGTAACTTTTGCATACTCTCTGCCATAGTTGCTGCATCACCATGATCCCAACCATCACTTAAGATGAATACCAAAGTTTTTCGATCAACATGTTTCTGTGCGTAATCCTCAACAAAAGTTTGTAGAGATTCAGATATTCTTGTACCTCCTGACCAATGCTTGACCTTATGTAAAACTTGTTCAACAGATTGATTGATATCATTGTGATTCAATTCACTAGATATGGAATATAATTCTGTACTGAAAACAAATGAATGAATTCTAGAAAATGCCGTTTGAAAGGCATACATAAATTGCAGAAAAAATCGACTGTACAATTCCATAGACCTACTAACGTCACAGATAAGCACCACCTTCAATTGATTTTTCTTTTTAGTTTTTTGCATGAGTTGAATCATTTCATCATACTGCAAAATATTTTTTCTCAAACTATACTGTAAATCAATTTTATCCTTTCGATGTGTTGTTGTGTATCTCCTACTGCGCTTATTGGCAATCCGTTGAATCATAACTTTAATCCACCTATTTATTTCAGCCAAATCTCTTGCTTGTAACTCAATAAGTGAAGTTGTACTTTGAACATTTTGATTTGAATAAGTCGCTGTTTCAATTTCTTCATCTTGATTATTTCCATACAACCAAGATTTCAATTCGTGTATATACTGTGCAGTTGAGACCTGCTCTTTTTGAACAGGCTTTTCTTCTTGTTTATCTTTCAATTTACTGTCTAATGCCTTTTGGATGTCTTTCCAATAGCTATTAAAGTGTCCTGAAAATTCTTGTACTTGTTTATGTGTTTTGCATAATACTGCGCGCAAAGCCAACTGAAAATCTTCGTAAGTATTTACAGCACTCAACATTTGCAAAGAAGCTAAGGCATCTTGCTCCTCTTGAATTCCAATGATAAAGTCATGTAATCTTAAGTAGCGACAAAAATGGATGAGGTTTGCCGAAAGACTGGTTTTACGATCGAGCATTAATTCAATTTTTGAATCACTCCTGTTTTCTCAAATAATTCTGAAAGTGACATTTGAGCCGTTCGAATATCTTTCCAGTCTTTAAGGATGAAGCCAAGAGTTTCTTCAACAATCTTAGTATCCAAGTGATCTATGTGTAAGGCAGCAAGTGCCATAGCCCAATCAAGTGTTTCTGCGACACCCGGTTTCTTATCTAACTTGAGTTGTCTAAGTTCCTTCATAAAAACACAAATTTGGCTTGCTAGTGTTTTATCTATTTCGGGTAATTTATTTTGTACAATTTCCAATTCTTTTTCAAATGAAGGATAATCGATCCATATGTAAAAGCACCTACGTCGCAAGGCTTCTGATAGTTCTCGAACTCTGTTGGAGGTTATGATCACTTTAGGAATACTGGTAGCTTCAATCTTACCAATTTCAGGAATACTAATTTGCCAATCAGAAAGTAGCTCTAATAAAAAGGATTCAAATTCTTCATCAGCTCGATCTAGTTCGTCAATCAATAGGACCACTGACTTTTCAGCACTAATCGCCTGCAAAAGTGGACGTTCGAAAAGAAACTTACGACTGTATATCATGGTCTCTTTTTCAGAAAGACTTTTCTTTTCTTGTTCAGTCATTTTAAGACTTAAGAGTTGCTTTTGATAATTCCACTCATATAAAGCTTGTTCCATATGCAGGCCTTCATAGCATTGCATTCTTATCAGATCCGTATTATGGATCTTTGCAAGCACCTTGGCAATTTCTGTTTTACCAACACCTGGAGGGCCTTCAATCAACAAAGGTCGTTGAAGTTCATTGGCAAGGTATACAGACATGGCAATGGCTCGATCAGCGATGTAACCCTGCTTTGCTAAATCATCTAAGGTCGATTCTATACTCTTCAATGTTTGTTATACTTCTTAAAATGAAAAGAAGAGGAGCTTGCAAGTGCAACTCCTCTTCCTATTAAATTCTGTTTTTAAAACGACTATGAAAGTCCCTTTAATGCACGTTTGGCAAATACTGCAGCCATACTTTTTCTATAGGCACTTGAAGCAAAGTGATCTGACATTACATCAACGCCATCTGCTGCAACACCACATGCTGCTGATATGGATTCATCATTGAGTCCAGATCCAGTAAGCGCTGATTCTACGCCTCCATCTCTGAAGGGTGTAGCGCTAACTCCATTAAAAGCTACTCTAACATCAGCCAGTGCATCTCCACTATTATCTGCGGCAACTGCACATCCCACTAAAGCAAATCTGGAAGCAGGCTGAGCAAATTTTTCATAATTAGAATTTGCATTTGCTGCAGATTTTGGAATATCAATTGAAGTAATGATTTCGCCTGTTTGTAGCGCTGTCATAAATAAACCTAGAAAAAACTCACTCGCTTTAACTGAGCGTGATCCAGATCGAGATTGCATATTAATACTTGCATCTGCTGCCAATAATACAGCTGGCCAATCGGCAGATGGATCTGCATGTGCAATGCTTCCTCCAATGGTTCCAAAATTTCTAACTTGGATATCACCAATCATAGAAGCAGCTTTAGAGACCATTGGTGCTGCGCTGTGAATCGGTCTGCTATTTGCTATATCCGCATGAGTGGCACAAGCCCCAATGCTAATGCTATCTCCAGCGTCCGATATTTCTTTTAAACCAGGAATACCTGTAATGTCAACTAAGTTTTCAGGATCTGCTAATCGCAATTTCATTACGGGAATTAGACTGTGCCCTCCAGCTAAAATCTTACACATATCACCTAAGTCACCAACACAGTTTAAAGCTTCTTCCAGGCTTTCTGGTTTTTGATAAGCTATTTGAGAAGGTATCATATTTTTACTTTTTTTCTAATGATCAAATTGAATAATACTACGAATTGGAATGTATAATATTCCAAACGTCTTCAGACTTAACTGGCATACTGACATCATGAATACCGTATGGTGATAAAGCATCCATAACCGCATTCATGACAGCTGGTGTGGATCCTATCGTCCCTGCCTCTCCAGCTCCTTTTACACCAAGAGGATTATGAGGACATGGAGTCACTGTTCGATCTACTTCAAAACTTGGAAAATCATCTGCGCGTGGCATTACATAGTCCATATAAGAAGCGTTGATCAATTGACCACTTTCATCATAGATGGTACCTTCGTGTAAGGCTTGCCCAACTCCCTGAGCTACCCCTCCATGAATTTGGCCATCAACAATCATTGGATTGATCACATTACCAACATCATCCACTGAGATAAACCGCTTCAAACTAACCTTCCCCGTCTCTTTATCAATTTCAACTATAGCCACATGTGCTCCAAATGGATAAGTGAAATTGGTTGGATCATAAAAGCTTGAAAAATCCAAACCGGGTTCAAGGCCTTCAGGGTAATTATGAGGCACGTAAGCTGTCAGTGAGACATCTCCAAAAGCAACTGATTTATCTGTTCCTTTGACAGTCCATTTTCCTTCAGCGAAATCTAGATCATCTACATTAGCCTCTAATAGATGGGCTGCTACTTTTGCACCCTTCTCTAAAACTTTATCCATACTTTTTACAATCGCGCTCCCTCCTACTGCAAGTGAACGAGACCCATAGGTACCCATTCCGAAAGCAACTGCATCAGAATCTCCATGAACGATATCTACATCTTCCATAGGAATCCCAAATCGATCTGCAACTATTTGCGCAAAAGTGGTTTCATGTCCTTGACCATGTGAATGTGAACCAGAATAGACACTTACTTTGCCTGTCGGTTGCACTCGTACTTGAGCCGATTCGAATAAGCCAGCTCTTGCTCCTAAGGAACCAACTACAGCAGATGGTGCAATACCACAAGCTTCAATGTAAGTTGAAAACCCAATGCCTAACAATTTACCATTACTACTCGCTTCTTTTTGTTTGGCTCTAAAATCTTCGTAACCTACCATCTCCAAAGCTCTTCTGAGGACGGGCTCGTAATTACCGCTATCGTATTGTAAAGCAACTTGAGTTTGATATCCTGCTTGTTCTACTCCATCAAAAGCTGGAATGAAATTTTTGAAACGCAACTCAGCTGGATCCATTTTCATTTCTAATGCAGCGGTATCCATGAGACGCTCCAGCAAGTATGTTGCTTCGGGTCTGCCCGCACCTCGATAAGCGTCAACTGCGCAAGTATTGGTAAATACGGCATCCACATGTACATTGATTAAAGGAGTGGTATATAAACCTTGCAATAAGGTACCATGCAAATAAGTTGGAACAGCAGGTGCAAAGGTAGACAGATAAGCCCCTAAGTTAGCGTAGGTCTTTACTCGCAAAGCTAGAACATTACCTGCTTCATCAAATGCCATTTCTGCAACGGTATTGTGATCACGACCATGGGCATCTGTGAGAAAACTTTCTGAGCGATCAGCTGTCCATTTGATGGGTCTATTTATTTTTTTACTTGCCCAAATAACTAGCGCTTCTTCAGTATAATGAAATATTTTAGACCCAAAACCTCCACCTACATCTGGTGCAACTACTCTGACCTTATGTTCTGGTATCCCTAAAACAAAGGCACATAAAAGTAATCTTGTTAAATGAGGATTTTGTGAAGAGGTGTATAGCGTGTATTTGTCAAGTGCATCATCATAATGTCCAATAGCAGATCTCGGTTCCATGGCATTAGGCACGACTCTTTGATTTACAAAATCCAACTTGGTTACATGATGTGCATTTGCAATGGCAGCATCAACATCTGCAATGGGGTTACCTAGCTCCCAATCAAATACTAAGTTACCTGGAGCATCATCATGGACTATGGGTGCCCCATCAACTCTGGCTGCCTTAGCATCGGTAACTGCTGGCAATACACCATAATCTACACGCACTGCTTCAACTGCATCTTTAGCTTGCGCTAGTGTTTCTGCAACTACCATCGCTACTGCCTCACCGGTATGTAAAACTTTGCCATGAGCTAACAAAGGATGCTTTGGCTCCTTCATGGTATCTCCGTTCTTAAAATTGACTTGCCAGCCACATGGCACACCATTAACCTCTGCAGTATCTGCTCCAGTATAAATGGCAATAACCCCATCCATTTCGGAAGCTTTTGAAGCATCTATATTATTGATCGTCGCATGCGCATTTGGACAACGCACAAAAGCAACATGGGTCATATTGGGTAATTTAATATCGTCAGTATAACGTCCCTTCCCTGTGAGAAAACGCTTGTCTTCGACTCTTTTGACTGATGAACCTATTAAAGACATAATTATATTTTTATTACAAGAAGATCATTCTTGTTGATGGATTAAAGAATAAATTAGGATTGCATTTCTTTCGCGGCGTGCTGTATGGATTTCACAATATTGTGATAACCTGTACATCTGCAAAGATTGCCTTCGAGTGACTCCCTAATTTCGTGTTCAGTTGGATTTGGATTTGAGGCTAGTAAGTCTGCTGCCGTCATAATCATCCCAGGTGTACAAAAACCGCATTGCAAACCATGTTCTTCATGGAATCCTTTTTGTAATGGGTGCATTTCGCCATTTGCCATTCCTTCGATGGTAGTCACTGACATACCGTTTGCTTGGACTGCGAGCATTGAACAAGACTTTAGTGCCTTTCCGTCTAAGTGAACTGTACAGGCGCCACAACTTGAGGTATCACAACCAATGTGGGTTCCTGTGAGATGGAGTTCTTCCCTGAGGAAATAGACAAGTAGCATTCGTGGTTCAATTTCTCTTTCGTAAACGGTCCCGTTTACCGTAATTTTCACATTCGTTTTCATTAAGCTTGTCTTTTAATTTGTTATTTCAATAAAGAAACTGTGTGCTTCTTAAGTTAATGAAAAATTAGGGGAATGAATTTACCAGGCATTTAAATTTTACACATATATGTTTCTTATATATGAACGAACGATCTGCGAAGCAGTGGCGACTGACAGGTCGACAAGTGAGTGAAGCGCGAAAGCGCACTTAATCTGGAATCTTTATAAAATATATTCTTATTAAAAATTTGCCGTGTATAACTAAGCTCACTTTTATATTTCCAACACACTCAAAGCAGTCAAGCACGACAGTGCTTGAAGTGCGTGAAGCGCGAAAGCGCACTTAATCTGTGCTCTTCAGGAAAAATAATCTAATTGAAAATTTGAAAATAAAATGCTATTTCGCCTTTATAATTTTTCTAACATGCGCTCCAATTTTTATGAAGTACATATTAGACGACGCATTACTTAAGTCAATCGTATAGGGCATGGTGTTTAGGCGGCCAGTTAATTCCAATTGGCCATTCACATTATAAATGTAGTATGTTTCATTTAGCAATTCAATCGATTCAATATTGATCTGATCCACGAAAGGATTTGGACTGAGTTTAATCTTAAGATGGTTTTCATCAATTTTATTCGCAGAACTCGTAGCACTGCAGTTGTCCATAAAAAAGTTCCAGATAATTCTATTAGGACTCAAGCCTTCTAGTGCTTCACTAAACCAAACATGTTCCCCTGGTTTATCATATTCTTCATGGATGGTATAAAGTTGTAAGCAGCTAGCATCACTGCCTCCGCTGTAGGCATCTCTCACAGCGTTCCCATCATTAAACGAGGTAGTTTCAATACTACTTGCAGGAATGTTATTTAAGTCTAACCAAAAGTCAACTACTTCTGCTACTGATTGATACCATTGATTGCCGTTATAAGGTAATACGCCATCTGCGATTCCGTGAAAGGTGATAATTGGAACTGCATTTTCTAAACTACATGCATCATCTAACAAGGCCCCTGACATGATTCCTATTCCAGAAAAAAGCTCATTTGCATTACATGCAAGGCTGTAAGCCATCATGCCTCCATTAGAATATCCAATGGCGAAAATATTAGACATATCAAGATTATATTCTGAGGAAATATCCAATACTAGCTGTTTTATAAAGTGAACATCGTTTTCATAAATATCTTCACTTCCGTTGTCTCCTGGCTCCCAATAAGTATCTTCTTTCTCTGGCCGATAAGCTCCCTGTGGATATGCAACTATAATATTTTCTTCATCCGCTAAGTCATCAAAATTATAAGAGCCTCCAATCGTCTCTGCAAAGTCAGTCGCACAATCTCCAAAGCCATGTAGATTTATAACCAAAGGCGCAGCAATCTCGCTATTGTAGTTAAGTGGAATATGTAATATATATTCTCTAGTAATGGTATCCCCAGAGCTAAGTTGCTGTATGGTTTTAAGATTGGGATCATTTAAATTTTGGAGGCATGTTTCTGTTTGGCTCTTAACAGGAAAATAAAGAAGCGTAGTTGCGCAAAACAATATGATTAATCGAAACATTTTATAAAAAATTTAGTGGATCATTATGAACTATCTTCTGCTATTCAAAGGGATTTTCCTAGCTTATAAATTATTCTTCAACTGGAGTTCCAGGACCTGCTCCCCCAGCCTTAAACCATACTTCTGTATAGCTTCCATTTTCATATTGCTTCTTTATATCTCCATCAAAAGTTTCTGAGCCTGTACTCCATACGATATTTGACTCAGGTGCTTTGCCATTGGTTTGATTGTAAGCGCCTTGTTTGAAATATTGTATTTCTCCAGCATATGCATTAGACCTTTCCACTCCATCCCTGTTAATAGGACCAAAAAGTTTTCTGGTTTGCGTAGGGATATCTTCACTCGTTGCGAAATCAGATTCAATTAAGCTTTTGGTAAAAGTCTTTGTTGGGTATCCTTCACGAGTGAAGCTTAAATACATAATCCCTTTGTATACATTCACCTCATAGCTAAATTCTTCTCCTAATGCAACACCCTCTGATGGCTCTTCTGGATAAGTATTTGGAGCTGAGCCGACAACCGCCATATCATGCCCCCATACTGCTGTTGAAAAATCCCATCTCTTGGCATTGTCCCCTTCGGTATTAATTTCATAATTCCAGAAAACAGATCCTTTTTCATGGCCAGGAAATTTTTTGTAAAATATTTTCAATGGTTCATTCTCATGACCTTCGTCACTGTGTATCTGCCCTACAACGGTTGAAAAAGAAGCAGCTACTCTCGCATCTCCTGATGTTGAAACATGCATCACTTTTAAAGTGCCTGTTAATTTTCCTCCAGTCTCGGGAACCCATTTTTCATTATGTGCAAGCTCCGTTCTTGTGTTGCTTGAATTCGGAGAAGTAGTTCCTCTATTAGGTGTCTTATACACAACCCAATCTGATCCATCATTAGATGTATAAAAAAAATCGCTGTGCTCAAAATTTTTCAAGTCATTGATATTATCACCATTTCCTAACATGATTCTACAATTATCTAAATAAGAAATGATATTACTTGGATAGACTTTTTTCTTTTCACTATCAGTTGAAGATTCTGAACTTGAATTCACACATGCCACGAGAAATACCACCATCAAAAACAAAGTGGAATACCATAATTTATAATTCATTTGCTAGATTTATTTTGTTCGTTCAAAAAAAAAATTTGTCTATTTATTATAGGTGGACAAATATTGAAGAATTCACCAATTAAAATTGTTAGTTACATTCAACACCTAGAGAATTCACAACAAAGAAGACACTCATTCTTTCCTTGCATGAAGCTACAAAATGGTTTAATTAAATAAAATTTATTGTTCTGTCAATAGAAATTCCATAGGTATATGAAATCGATTGTGCCAATATTTCTCATTATGGTCTTCACCTTCGAATTTTCTTGTGATCCAATTTTTGTTTTGCTCAAATCCTTTGGCTTGCATTGCTTGATCCGCAATTTTCTGAAATGGCTCATAAGACTCATCCAAACCTTCTGTTCCAAAATCAAAGTAGATCTTATGCGTATTGGGGTCTGGCAGATTGTATTTTAAATATTCTAGAAATACACCATCTAGTGGAGGCCAATGGGTAGAGAAACAAGCCGCGCCACCAAATACTTCTGGATATTCACAAATTGCATAAGCTGAAATTAAACCACCCATACTTGAGCCAGCTATGTAGGTATCTGATTTAGTCTTCTTGGTTTTAAATGCTGAATCGATATAGGGTTTTAATTCTTCTACAAGAAATTTTAGCATTTCATCTGATTCAATAGCTGTAGTCTTTAAATGCTTGTACCAATCATGTTCTGTAAGAGCAATTCTCTCTTTAAGAAGTGCTGCAGGTTTGGCAGGCATATACTCAGCCATGCGTTTTGTTTTGCCATTAAAGATTCCAACAACCATGATCTCCGGAGTTGAAGCCACATTAAACAAGCTATCTAACACTTCATCCACCTGCCATCCATTATTGTATTCTCCTCCCCAGCCCTGCGAGCCATGAAATATGTTTTGACCGTCAAACATGTATAAGACTGGAAGCGAATCTAGAGCGGAATAATTCTTAGGTAACCAAACTTCCACATTCCTAGGATCAATAAAATTGGATGGAAAATCTTGATAGAGTAAATAACTTTGAGCTAAGATATTGGGCTCAGTTATTTTTTTTGCAGACTTGACTTGTTCATCACATGAATAAAATAAGCCTATCGCAAGGAACAAAAAGAATGTAGCAATTTGATTCATTAGTTGGGGCAATTAATACAACTCCAAAATCATGGCTTGTCTAGATGCAAGCACTAATTTATCATTGAGCACTATTTGTTGGTCTGTTATAATATCTTTGGCTCGAGTCCCCTTATTAAACATTTCTGCAAATTGTTCCAGATTAATCTCTACTTCTTTTTCTTCTTTATTAAGAAGTACCATCACTTTTTGATTTTCGTCATATCTAAAATATGTATAGACATGATGCTGAGGAACAAAATGCATGAGCTTACCATGATGAATGGCAGTTGCCGTTTTTCTCCACTGTAATATTTTTTTTACAAAATTTTGTGCTTCCTTTTGATCTTGGGTCAACCCACGCTGCGTAAAACCATTTATTTTATCTCCTTTCCAACCTCCGGGGAAGTCACTTCTAATATTACCATGACTGTCATCTCCTTTGTTAGACATTAATATTTCTGTGCCATAATAAAATTGAGGAGTACCACGCATCGTTGCGAAAAAACTTATGGCCAATTTAAAGAGACTTAGGTCTTCATCCAATTGGGTAAATATTCGACTCATGTCATGGTTGTCAGGAAAAATAACATGTTTCGCTGGGTCTGCATAAATAAAATCATTAGAAACCATTTCGTACAACTGCCTCATATCTGATCCCCATTCAGCTTTTTCTGTTAAAGATTTAACCAAGGCATTTTGTAGTGGAAAATCCAACAAGCCTGGTAGACATGAACTATAGCCATCTGGATTATTTTTGCCATTTTGCCAATAAGCTAAAATGATGGGATTATAACTCCACTCTTCTCCACAAATATTAAAATTGGGATATTCATCCATCACAGCACAGGTCCATTTGCTCATGAAGTCTTTATCAGAATATGGATAAGTATCCATTCTAATACCAGCTAGTCCTAAATATTCAATCCACCAAATGGTATTTTGGATTAAGTAATCCGCCATTAATGGATTTCTTTGATTGAGGTCTGGCATGGTCTCCACAAACCAGCCATCAGAAAAATGCTCTAAGTCATATTTGGATACATGAGGATCTCTTAAGGTGGTTCGTACGTGTGTGGTATAGAATGGATCATCCGCATTATTTATCCAATCCTTTGATGGCAAGTCTTTCATCCACCAATGTCCAGAACCACAATGATTGACGATCATATCCATAATTATCTTAATGCCTTTTTGTCTGCCCTTCTCAGCTAATTCAGCGTATTCTTCGTTGGTACCAAATCTAGGATCCACCTTATAATAATCTGTGGTAGAATATCCATGATAGGACCATTGCTCCTGATCATTTTCTAAGAGAGGATTGAGCCAAATGGCTGTATAACCCATTTCTGCAAAATAGTCTAGGTTGTTGATCATGCCTCTGAGGTCTCCACCATGCCTTCCCCATTTGTCAGACCTACTAGGACCTTCCAGCATGCCCTCGACATTATCATTACTTGGATCGCCATTGGCAAAACGATCAGGTGTAATCAAACACATCACATCAGAATTGTCATAACCTTGCATTGAAGCAGCATCTTGTTGACGCTCTTTCAATTCATAATTCATACTAGCTGTGACTTCCCCTTGCCTATTTTTAAGTTGAATATTTACCATTCCTGCTTTGGCCGCATCGCTGATATTTAGATAGAGAAACATGTAATTGTTATTTTCAACTGTTATTACTTTCTCAATGCTGACACCTTCATAATTAATTTCAGGTTTATCATATGCAAGGTTCTTTCCGTACAACATAATTTGTAAGGAGGTATTATTCATACCTGTCCACCAAAAAGGAGGTTCAATTCGTTCTATTTCGGTTTGTGCTGAAAGAACAAATGGTATTAAACAAAGGAATAATAAAAGCTTTCTCATATTTTATTTACTACTTATATCTACAAGATAATTTAATAGCATAAAATATTATGAAATTACACTTGATATGTAATTGATACTATTTGACATCCACATCAATGAACTGCCATTCGCTAGCCCCAAGGTCTAAACTCCTTTGAAAAGGGGCGCAACCGCCTACTGAAACTCTGTAGGTACTTGGCTTCATTTTTTTATCACCATTTTCGTCAAAATAACACAGATCATCATAATCAAGATCAAATTGGATGGTCTTTGTTTCTCCTGCTTTTAAGGCGACTCTTTTAAAATCTTTTAAAGCTTGTTTTTCAGCATGTTGACCTGGAAAGCGATCTGAAATATAAAGTTGGATTACTTCCTCAGCATCTATTTTACTATCATTTGTAATAGCTACTGAAATGCTTACTTTTTTATTTTTTCGAAGTGTCTTTGAAGATGAACTTATATTGCTGTATTTGAAATTTGCATAGGATAATCCAAAGCCAAAAGGAAACAAGGGTTCCGTTTTCATATAGCGATAAGTTCTCCCTTTCATATCATAATCTTCGTAAGGTGGAAGATCATCAATCGTATTAACAAAGCTGACAGGTAATTTTCCAGAGGGAACTGCCTTCCCAAAAAGTACATCCCCAACGGCTTGCCCACCTTGCTCTCCAGGATACCAAGCATAGATGACAGCGTCTGCCATTTCGTAAACTTCAGGAATAGAAATCGCAGAACCACCAGTGATCACCACAACTAACTTCTCAGCCTTAGATCTCATCAATTTCAAAAATTCTATTTGATGGGGTGGTAAGTGTATGTAATCACGATCTCCTGCCGTTGGTGAAGCAATGGCCTCACCTTCCTCACCTTCAAGGAGCTGGGTAATTCCCATACATGCTATCGTCACATCAGCGACTTGCGCTTCTTCAGAATACCAATCCATAGGATTTACATTGGGTCGATCCATAAGAGATCCTTGAACAAATCTAATCGCAGTATGATTTCCAACATTGCCTGCAATACCTTCCAAAATGGTTTTCATATCATCACTAATTCCATAATAGTTGGCTAGCAATGCCTGGATATTAGTAGCCATTGGACCTGTGACAAAAACACTTTGGATATCTGGATCAAGAGGTAAAATGTTTTCTTTATTTTTTAATAGGACTAATGATTTCACTGCTGCCTCATATGACAGAGCTATGTGTTCCTTTGTTCTAACTTGTTTAGCTCCCAAACGATCCATTGGATGAGATCCAATCGGATCAAAAAGGCCTAATCTAAATCTTGTTGGCAATAACTGTTTTAAATTTTGATCAATCATTTCCTCAGTTGTCAAACCAGCAGCAATAGCTTCCAACAAAACAGGATAGGTATTTCCACAGTTTAAGTTGCAACCTTCATTAAGTGCCAGAGCTGCGGCTTCTACTTTATTGGCTACAAGCTTATGCCCATTATCTGCATAGAAATCTTGGATGGCCCAACAGTCAGAAACATAATATCCATCGAAGCCCCATTTTTTTCTTAGTACCTCATCCATCAAATAAGGATGGGCGCTGCATGCATAACCATTGGTTCGATTGTAGGCACCCATGAGTCCTTCTACTTCAGCTTCGACAACTAATTTTCGAAAGGCTGGCAGGTAGGTATTCCATAAATCATGTTTAGAAACTTTTGCATCAAACTCATGTCTCAATTTTTCTGGGCCACTATGAACTGCGTAGTGTTTTGCCATAGCGGCAACTTTTAATTTGTCATCATCTCCTTGCAAGCCTTGGACAAAAGCTTTGCCCATTTCACCTAAATGAAAAGGATCCTCTCCATAGGTCTCTTGTCCTCTTCCCCATCTAGGATCTCTAAATAAATTAACATTGGGTGACCAAAATGTTAAGCCAGAATATCTATCTGTATAGCCTCTTTTTCTATTTTCATTAAATTTAGCTCTAGCTTCAATTGCGATGGCATCTCCAATGCGCTTCATCAAATTGACATCAAAAGTAGCTCCCATTCCTATGGCTTGAGGAAAGACGGTTGCTTTTCCATTTCTAGCTACACCATGGAGACATTCATTCCACCAATTATATGCTGGCACACCTAAGCGAGGAATGGCTGGTGCAGTAAACATTAATTGTCCAGCCTTCTCTTCTAGGGTCATTTGAGAAACTAAATCATCAACTCTATCTTCAATTGATGCATTCGTATTTAAATAAGTGGAAGTACTTGGTTGGGCAAATAATGACAAACTATGGACCATAAACATGCACGCAAGCACGAATCTCAATGTGTTTTTCATGAAGTCTTGTTATTAATTTATTTAAAATTTCGAATCGACTATTCTGTAACTATAAGCTTTTCTATGTGATAATCTGCTCCATCAAATATTTTCAAAATATAAGCGCCCGCTTGCAAATTCAATTGAATATTATGCGGCTGATTTGGTGCATGAAACGTCTTCAATAATTTTCCAGAATTTTGGTACACTTGAATGGATTCAATATGCACTTCCTCGAATGCATTAATTGCAATGTTTCCTCGATAAGAAGGATTTGGAGAAATTTCAAAAACATCCTTTTTGATGTTATCTATATTTGATAAACCATTAAACAACAGCTCTATCGAATCATCACCTGTAAAGGTGTAATCATAGACTTGACTCTTTCCATCCTTTGTGATGGTAATTTCATAAGTCCCTTTAAAACCATTAAAATTTGCCAAACCATTTACATCAGATATTTTACTTGCTTCAGTCCACCACTCATTAAATACTTTATCAATAAAAGTTTGGCCAGAAGGTTTGAGATTCCAATCAATGTCAAACATAGGCGCATTTCCTTTCCAATGGTTGCCATCCCAAAATCCCCACATTAAGAATGCATCAACAGCTGGATGGCTGTAAATCATTGTTAGAAAATCATCAAGATACTGTGCCTGCAATTCAGGAGACAAGGTTGGATCAATATCAAATTCGGTGATTTTTATTCTCTTGCCATACAATTGAAAAAACTCATCAAAGACTTGTTGAATCTTTAAAATAGAAGTGGGTTGACTTCCTATATGACATTGAAATCCAATACCGTCCCATTTTACGCCACTATCTCTTAATTCATTTAAAAATGACTTGTATCTATTTTCAACCGTATTGCCAAATCCGCCTCCAGATAGAACGATATAATCATTCACATAGCCTTTAAAATCAGGTTGGAGTTCTTCAAATTTGTTGAAGATGGTTTGATACAATTCTCTTCCATTGGAATAAGGTGCATAGTTATCAAAGGAATATTCTAAATCTCTATTGGTGGTAATTTCATTGAGCACATCCCATTCGGTAATATATTCTGAAAGGACGGGGTGTGTTAACATTTCTTCTATTCTATCTTCTAATCGATTTAACATGTATTCGTAATTCGTAGCATTTTGTTGCATGTCATCTGGAAGATTTCCCCAACCTGGCCAGACTAAGGTATGACCACGCATATCAATTCCTCTTTCTTCCATCCAAACGACTGCTGAAGCTGCTTGATCTGGAGTACCAATCCATTGCTCTTCCCAGCCATCCCACTTTAGGAAATTTTCAGAAACAGCAACATTAAATCCGTGGCCTTCACCATCTAGATCAACGAGCTTGCTCACATATATTTGGTTAAAGCAATCATTGCCTGGAAATCTACAGCTTACAACTGCTGTTCCAAAGCCAAATTCATGTGATTGCATTTCGATGCTTACATCAGCTCCTTCTATTACATTATTATTTTCATCAACAACTTTAATCTCCAAATCTGCTTTTCTGATATTTTCGATTCTAGCCTGAGCTAAAGCCCTCCATGGTGCATCTGGATCAGCTCCTTCATAAGTTACATTTGATACATCTCCAGGAAGGTCACCTGGTGCATATTGCGTCCCAAAATTGTAAGCGGTATATCCTCCTATTTGAAATTCTTGTGCAATGGAAGCCATATGAAAGCCATTCGCTAAATTATTTGTGGCATAATCTTTTGACGCTTCGAAGGAAATAAAATATCGTTGCCAATTATTAGATAAAACTATTTCAAAGTAGTATTCCTTACTAAAATCATTTCCATCCTCAGAAAAAGCTATTAACTCCGAAGTACCACTCAATCTCTTGGCCCAAAAACTTATCAGTATGACATCACCTTTTGAAACGGCTGAAGTGTTTCTGGTATTTGCACCTGCATCCCAAGCATTATTCCCTGGATTACTGACAGTGTAATTAATGTAAGATCCAAATGCTTCCCCTACAGCTGTTTCTGTTTGAACACTCATCGAACCATAGGTGAAATAATTATTCGCGTTATCAATTTCATTATCATAGAAAAGGTAGGCCCCATTCTCAACATTATATTCTTCAAGTAAAAAGGCCTCTAAATCTTGATGGTAAGCATCTTGGGCATTGATACTTAAGCTTAGGCTACTTAGAATGAAAAATAATAATACATTAAATCTATACATAAAAAATATCGTTACAATTTGATTTTATCTCTTGAAGATAAAAGATTAATACAAAATTATAAAGAGGGCAGTTTGCACATAGGCAGACTCCCCTCTTTATTTCTTGTATAAAATTCTATTTAGTTATTTTATTTGATGAAGCTAATTGTCCATCAATTAAAACATTTAAAATGAACATGCCTTGCGGTACTTCATTTAAGTTTATTCCAAAGCTATGTGTTCCTGCACTTTTTGTTCCTAGTGAATTTTGTGCAAGCCTTCTTCCTTGTAAGTCATACAATTCATAAGATACATTCCCTTGAACCTTTGTATTCAATTCTAGGTAAATGAACTCTTTAAATGGGTTCGGATAAATCTTTGATTCATCTACAAGATCGTGCTCGATGATATTGGTATTAATGGGATTACCGAAAGATATCCAATCAATATTCATCGTTCCATCATATCCACCTACTCCTGGATCGATGTACAATTGCAAATAAGAAATTCTTTCTCCATCCACTGGACATGGCCCTGCAGCACAAGGTGTTCCACCATAGCCGCCATCAATATATCCTCCAGCATAATTGTATTCTAATGTGGTGTATTCATCAGTAACAACATTCGTGACTCCAGCTTGTGAACTTAAAAAGCCTTCATAATCTTGTATATCAATTCTTAGTGGCATATTGTTAACAGAGGATTTTACTCGAATAAATAACCTATCTAAGTTTGCTTCCACATCTACAGCTACAGAATCCGATCCTTGATGCATTTGATAGACTACTGGCTCATATAGGCCTTGAGAACCATCCCCAACAATAGATAATTCATTGGATGCTTCTGAAACAACGAGTGCATCTGATCCTGAAACAAAATCAATATTGCCATCATTAAAATGATCAACATAATCAATGAGCCCTTTGTCTGGTTGTGTAGTACCATCATCCACTGGTGATATGGTAGAGAACCAATCAAAGCTTACTGTTCCATTAAATCCACCATTTGCAGGATCTATGTATACTAGGAAATTTGTTATGGCAGAACCATCAACTGGACAAGGACCTGTGGTACAAGAAGTACCTCCATATCCACCATCGATATAGGTTCCCGTAAAATCAAATTCTAGTATCGAATATTCTTCAGTTACATTTCTTACGGTTGCAGGTTCTGTTGTTGCGTAACCTCCCTCATCTAGTAAATCAATCCTAAGCGGAATTCCAGCAACTGTCGACTTGGCTTTCACATATAATTTATTATTTGAGGTCATATCAATGGTAATGGGTGCACCAGCTTCATGAGCTGTAAAAGAAAAGGCTGACCACATAGGCGCTGAACCATCTCCTTCTATTACCAATTCAGATCCAGTTTCGCTTACTGAGAATCCAGCAGCATCTGCGAAAAACGAACGATCTTCATCATCAAATTCATCTACAAATCTTTTTGACTCATCTTCCATCGGAGCACCAAAAGAAATAAACTCAATACTTACGGTTCCGTCAAAAGCACCATCTGCAGGATTCGGATACATAATCACAGAACCAATCGCGGTGCCATCTACTGGGCAAGGTCCCGTTCCTTCATCACATGCAGATCCTCCATATCCAGCATCGATGTAATTCCCAGAGAAATTGATTTCAAAAACTTCATACTCTGGGTTTAGAATCTTGGTGAAGCTAGGTAAGGTAGTCGTGTATCCCGCTGTATCGATTAAGTCAATTCTAAATAAAGTGTTAGCTACGCTTGATTTTGCTTTAATATAAAATCGATCGTTACCTGTAGCATCAAGAGCGACTCCACCTCCGGTTTCATCATCATGAAGTGTATACACGATTGAAGAATAAGGAGCGTCTGAGCCGTCACCCGTAATGGTTAATTCCGAAGAAGCAACATCTAATGCATAGGCACCCGAGGTATTGATAAAATCATCATTGGTACTAAAGTGATCTCCATAAACTAATACTGGATCAACATTATTCCCCGGTTCAAGAGCTGTTCCTACTGATATGTATTCTACTTCTACAACACCAGCAAAAGCTTCAACACCAGGATTGATAAATAAAATCAAATTTGCAATTTGCTCGGGATCAACAGGACAAGGACCTACGGTACAGCCTGTTCCTCCATCAGCCAAATCTTGATAAGACCCGCTAAAATTGAATTCATAAGTTTCCCACTCTGTGCTGATAATTCTCGTGATACTACCAGCAGTGGTTGCCATGTTATTTACATCTTGAAGATCTAATCTAATAGCTGTCCCATCAATAGATGATTTCATTCTTAAAAACACTTTGTCATCACCATCATCGACTGAGATAAATATAGGTTCTAATGTAGCTTCGTTGTAAGGCAATAATGTCGTTGGATCCCAAGGACCATTTGTACCATCTCCCGTCATGACCCATTTAGAATCTACAATGGTATTTACAATTCCTGGAGAAGAAGATCCGATTAAATTGATGGTACTG
>CALGNN010000019.1 GCA_937961455.1 uncultured Saprospiraceae bacterium | reverse complement strand
AACAAAATATTTTTTTTGCTAAAAAGCTAAAAAGCTAAAAAGCTAAAAAGCTAAAAAGCTAAAAAGCTAAAAAGCTAAAAAGCTAAAAAGCTAAAAAGCTAAAAAGCTAAAAAGCCACAAATTTATTAAGGGGTAATTGGACGATTTCAATTGCCCTTTTCTTTTATAATTATCTGGCTTGATTTGAAAAGTGTTAGTGTTATGGATTTTTGAAACACAAAAGGCACAAAAGTTAGCACATAAGGCAAAAAGTACTAGTTTTAGTCAACTAAGAACTCAAATTGCCCTTTTTCTTTTTTTAATAGTAAGCATCCTCTCTTTAGTTTTCGGCCTTATTCATTTTAGGCTTTTGCTCTATTAAATTCGATTAGACTTAAATACAATCGCCACAGGTAAGTATTTGATTACTTAAATTTCAATCTAGCATGTATTTAACAATTGAAACTTAAGCTTGTGCGATCTTATTTGTGTCCGAATTTAATAGATCAAAAGGCGTTAAAAAATGAATACAGCCTTGATCTTTTGGATCTTTTGTATCAAGAAAAAAGAACACACATAAGGATAATCTTAACAAATTTTAACTACTAGGTTAAAGAACTCATAACTGCTGTTACTTCACATACTAGGCTCGTCTAAAGAGTGTATTTAAAAACGATTTTGATTTGGTTTACAATCGCTTATTGACTCAAAAGTGAGTCGTCCCAAAAGAAATACATAATGATTAGGTCAGCCTGCGAGTGATGTCGCGGGCTTTTTTTTTTGTATAAAATCAAAGACTAAAGTTTTGTTATGCCCATAAGCTATGTAATTTTGCAGGCTGTATGAAAGATCTAACCATATTCAATAGTTTAAGTAGGAAGAAGGAAATATTCAAACCCTTAGTAGAGGGACAAGTAGGCATGTATGTATGTGGTCCTACAGTTTACAGTGATGTACATTTAGGGAATGTGAGAAGCTTTGTTTCTTTCGATATCATTTATAGGTATCTAACTTTTAAAGGATACAATGTTCGTTATGTGAGGAATATTACCGATGTAGGCCATTTGCTAGATGACGGAGAAGATCGTGTATCTAAAAGAGCAAAGTTGGAAAAAATCGAGCCGATGGAAATTGTACAAAAGTACACCAATGGCTTTCATAACATGATGCGTATTTTCAATGTGACTCCTCCTTCAATTGAGCCCAGAGCAACCCAGCATATCATCGAGCAAATTGAAATGGTACAAGATATCATAGACAATGGTTATGCTTACGAAATGAATGGCTCAGTCTATTTCGATACCATTAAGTTTGCAGAAGAAACGGGAAAGTATGGTGAACTTTCGGGTAGGAAGATTGATGAATTACTCCAAGAAACCAGAGACTTAAAAAATCAAGGTGAAAAAAAGCATCCCTCAGATTTTGCCATTTGGATGAAGGCTGCTGAAAATCATATCATGAGATGGAATTCTCCATGGTCTGAAGGTTTCCCAGGTTGGCATTTAGAATGTTCAGTAATGAGTACTAAATATCTAGGTAAAACTTTCGACATTCATGGAGGAGGATCCGATCTCAAATTTCCACATCATGAAAATGAGATAGCACAGAATATTGGTTCTTGCAATTGTGAGCCTGCGAGATATTGGATGCATGGAAATATGCTTTTGATGAATGGAAGAAAAATGTCCAAGAGCGATGGGAATACCATTTCACCAGAAGAATTATTTACAGGTGATAGTCAGCATGTGAGTAAAGGTTATTCGCCAATCGTTGTAAGATTTTTCATGCTTCAAACACATTACAGAAGTACCTTGGATATAAGTGATGAGGCATTGTTGGCTGCAGAAAAAGGCTTTTCAAGAATCAAAGAAGCAAGAGCAAAATTAGATAAGATTGTAGCAAAAGCATCAAGTGAAACACCAACAGACAAAGAAATTACATCCCTATTGGAAGGAGCCGTCGCTGAGATGGATGACGATTTCAACACACCGAAGGCCTTAGCGAAACTATTTGAAGTTGTTCCTAAGGTTAATGGAGTAGCTGATGGTAAAATAAGCGCCGAAGAAATATCTGCTTCTACTATTGAGAAAGCCAAAGAAATATTTGACGGATTATTAATAGAAGTATTTGGATTGCAATACGATGAAGCGAGTGATGGGAAAGAAGGGTCCATGGATATATTGATGGATTTAATAATTGACCTGCGACAGAAGGTACGGTCAGATAAAGATTGGGAAACCTCAGATAAAATTAGAGACAAACTTATTGAAGCCGGAATACAATTGAAAGATGGTAAGGATGGGACTTCATGGACAATGAATTAATTTATGAAAAGAATACAATCATTAAGTGTTTTAGCTTTTTTGTTGATAGGCTGTTTATTCAGTTCTTGTGAAACAGATTCCAAGCCTCAATCTATAGAAAAGGAGGAAAAGAAAAGGGTGACCATCCCTTCCTTTAATCAAAGCGATGCATATAAATATATAGAGAAGCAAGTTTCATTTGGTCCAAGAATGCCAAACACCGAAGGCCATAAGGCATGCAGAGATTGGTTGATTGAAACCTTTGAATCTATGAATGCAAAGGTTTACGCACAAGATTTTGAAGCAACAGCTTATACAGGAGAGGTCTTAAACGGAACCAATATTATTGCAAGTTATAATCCCAAACACAAACGTAGGATCATCGTAGCTGCGCACTGGGATACAAGACATATCGCCGACCAAGATGAAGACCTCGATAGAAGGAACGAACCCATAATGGGAGCTGATGATGGAGGATCAGGTGTTGGAGTTATTCTTGAAATGGCAAGTATTTTAAATGAAAATCCAATTGACATAGGCGTGGATTTTATTTTATTCGATTTAGAGGATTATGGTAATAATAAAGCTGATGCTCATGATACCTATTGCTTAGGTTCACAATATTGGTCAAGAAACCACCATGTAAGAAATTACAAAGCTGAGTTTGGTATTTTGCTAGATATGGTTGGTGGTAAGAATCCTAAATTTGGTTATGAATTTTACTCGTATAAATATGCTAGAACTTATATGGAAAAAATTTGGAGATTGGCCAAGGGAATGGGTTATGGCTCTATGTTTACCACAGAAGAAATAGGAGGAATTACGGATGATCATAAATACGTGAATGAAATAGCAAAGATTCCCATGTTAGATATAATCAGTAAACCAGGAAATACCCCATACGGTTTTGTTCCACACTGGCATACGCATGATGATACGATGGAAGCTATTGATCCAAAGACTTTGAAAGGTGTAGGACAAGTAGTGATTGCAAGTATTTACAATTATTCTGTAGGTAGATTGTAAACAATAGCATCTTTGATTTATTATACATATATTGAAGTGCTTTTAATCCGCAGCTAATTCTATTATTATATTGTATCATGGCCGACGCACAATACTTTGAGCTGATCTACCAGAGTTTCTCTGTTAGACATCTAAGACAAGCGGATTTAGAAATTCTTCTCGAAGAGTCTTATTCCAGAAATATTGAACATCAAATTAC
>CALGNN010000018.1 GCA_937961455.1 uncultured Saprospiraceae bacterium | reverse complement strand
TATGAAGAGTGGTATGAGGATGTTAATGATGAAAAAGGCTGGATTTGCTTTATCGATCTTTTAGAACATGTAAGAGATGAAATGAAAACAGTACAAATACACCATTATGTAAATTGGGGCGAGCATTTTGATGCGCTTCAGTGGAAGAGCCAAAAGCCAGATCAATTAATCAAAATGGTGGACAATTTCATTCTCGGAAAGCAAGCACTTCTTGGCTAAATTTTATTAAAAACTTATCCTTAAGATTGTTGTTGGTACAAAAAGCATGTTAGCTTTGTGCGAATTTTTATTCTAACAGATTTGGAAGAAAAACATCAATCAGGTTTTGTCAATATCATTGGTCGTCCCAATGTTGGAAAATCAACACTAATGAATGCTTTATTGGGTGAAAAGATGTCTGTAATTACTAATAAGCCCCAAACAACCAGAAGAAGAATTTTAGGAATTTTGAGTGGCGAACAATTTCAAATCATCTTCTCTGATTCACCTGGAATCATTCAAGAACCCTCATATCAACTACAAAAGAAAATGAACGCATATTATCGTTCATCTTTTGAAGATGCGGATATTTTGGTTTATGTCACCGATGATCAGGAAGCATTCGCAAATGAAGATCAGGTGATTGAGAAAATGAAGAAGTATGATAAAATTCCTAGATATTTCATTTTAAATAAGATCGACAAATTGCCAGACAGGAGGCAAAATGAAATTATTGACTGGTGGACTTCACAGATTGACTTTACTGAGGTTTGCAAAATCTCCGCATTAGAAAAAAAGGGAACTGATGTACTTTTGGATAAAATAAAAACACACCTACCTGAAGGGCCGGCTTACTTTCCAAAAGATCAATTGAGTGACATGTCTGAACGATTTTTCATAGGAGAAATTATTAGGGCTCATATACTGGAACTTTACCATCAAGAATTGCCTTATTCTTCTGAAGTTGTTTGCACAGAATTTAAAGTTGAAGAAAAGATCACAAGGATCAGAGCCGAAATATATGTTGAAAGAAGATCTCAAAAAGGAATCATCATTGGCAAAGGCGGCCAAGCTATCAAAGAATTAGGCACACTTTCCAGATTGGAGATTGAAAAATTCCTTGATGCCAAAGTCTTCCTTGAGCTTTACGTAAAAGTCAAAGACAAGTGGAGACAAAATGACTTAGAACTTAAAAGATTTGGTTATCACTAAATAGTATGGGAAACATTGTAGCCATCGTGGGAAGACCTAATGTTGGAAAATCAACATTATTTAATCGTCTGCTTGGACAGCGTAAAGCTATTACAGATAATATCAGTGGCGTGACACGCGATAGAATCTATGGTACAAGTGATTGGAATGGAAAAAGTTTTACAGTCATCGATACAGGTGGGTTTGTAAAAGATACAGATGATGTTTTTGAGAAAGCTATCAAACAACAAGTACGTATTGCGATAGAAGAATCTCACTGTATCATCTTTATGGTAGACGTATCGACGGGGACTACAGATTTAGATATTGATGTAGCAGATTTATTGAGAAGATCAGACAAACCTGTCTTTCTTGCCGTTAATAAAGTTGATAATAACCAGCGGCTTTTAGATGCAAATGAGTTTTGGAGCTTAGGTTTTGAAAACACCTATTTTCTGAGTTCGATCACAGGGTCGGGCACAGGAGAATTGTTAGATGCAGTAGCTGAAATCATTGAAGATGAAAAGCCAGAGGATCCAGACTTAGCAAAGTTTGCCATCATTGGTCAACCTAACGTTGGAAAATCTTCTCTTACGAATGCTTTTCTCGGCGAAGACAGAAATATCGTCACAGATGTTGCTGGCACAACAAGAGATTCTATTCACAGTAGATATAAAAAGTTTGATAAAGAATTTTTGCTTATAGATACAGCTGGCATTAGAAAGAAAAATAAGGTACACGAAGACCTTGAATTTTATTCTGTGATTCGAGCGGTAAAATCAGTTGAAGAAGCTGATGTTTGCTTCTTGCTGTTGGATGCCACTAAAGGTGTAGAAGCTCAAGATCTAGCTATTTTTTCCTTGGTAATAAAAAGACGTAAAGGATTAGTTATTTTGATCAACAAGTGGGATCTCGTAGAGAAAGAATCCAATACTGCGAAAGAATATGAGGCTGAAATTAAACGTAGAATAGCCCCATTCAATGATGTACCTATTTTGTTTATATCTGTATTAGAAAAACAAAGAATTTTTAAAGCCATAGAATTAGGTCTTGAGGTATTTGAAAATAGAAAACGAAAAATTAAAACTTCTGAGTTGAATGAATTTCTCTCCGAGATCATGGAAGAGAACCCACCTCCTTCACATAGAGGAAGATTTATTAAGATTAAGTATGCGACTCAAATACCTGTTGCCTACCCATCTTTTGCTTTTTTTGCCAATCACCCCGAACATGTAAAAGCCAGCTATAAGCAATACATTGAAAATCAAATAAGAAAAAGATATATTTTTACAGGTGCTCCAATGAGTATTCAGATTAGAAAAAAATAATGGAATTTATTGATACAGGAATTGAAGGATTATTTGTTCTTGAGCCCAAAGTCTTTGGAGATGAGAGAGGGTATTTTATGGAAAGCTTTAGAGCAGATCTGTTTGAAAAGAATGGCATAGATGTCCATTTTATTCAGGACAATGAATCAAAGTCAAGCAAAGGTGTTTTGAGAGGCTTGCATTACCAATGTGGTGAATTTGCTCAAACAAAATTGGTCAAAGTCGTCCAAGGAAAAGTATATGATGCTGTCGTAGATATCAGAGAAGGTTCTCCGAGTTATGGTAAAAGCTTTGGCATAGAACTATCAGCTGAAAACAAAAAACAACTTTTTGTCCCGAAAGGATTCGCTCATGGATTTATTGTTTTGTCTGAAACAGCAGTTTTCCAGTACAAAGTGGATCAGCTTTATTCAAAAGAATCAGAAGGAGGCATCATATATAATGACTCGAGCTTAGCGATCGATTGGAAACTTAATGATGACGAAATTATTCTTTCTGAAAAAGACAGAGAATTACCAAAATTTGGCAAGCATAGAAACATAGGCGTTTAATGAAAATTCTTGTTACGGGTTCAAATGGTCAGCTAGGTTCTGAGTTGCAAATATTGGCAAAAGACTCATCCGATGATTTTATTTTTCTAGATAGAAAGAGCTTTGATTTAACTAAGCCTGCTCAAATGAGCAAAGTTTTAGAAAACGAAGCTCCAGACATCATCATCAACGCTGCAGCTTATACTGCAGTTGATGCTGCAGAGTCTGATAGTCAAACTGCACAAAGCGTAAATGCAGAAGCAGTTAAGCAAATGGCTACTTATGCCAATGAAAAAGGAATCTTCCTCTTACACATCTCATCAGACTACGTTTATCATTCTATAAATGACAGGCCTATCAAAGAAACTGATCCAACAAAGCCTCAAGGTGTTTATGCGAAAACTAAATTAATAGGTGAGCAAGCTGCCATGGAGCATTGTAAAAAGTGTGTCATTATTCGGACCTCGTGGGTGTATTCAAGTTTTGGGAATAATTTTGTCAAAACCATGCTTCGACTTTCTCAAAATCGAGATCATCTGAGTATTGTCGAAGATCAAATTGGGGTACCTACTTATGCAAAAGATATAGCAACTTGCCTCCTTAAAATCATTCAATATTACAAAGCAGATAATTGCACTTTCGGGGTGTATAATTTCAGCAATACCGGTATGACTAATTGGTATGAATTTGCTAAAAAAATCTTTGAGCTAGAAGACATAAAAATAAGTCTTAAAGCCATTCCTTCTAGCGAATATCCAACTCCAGCTGATAGACCAAAGTGGTCAGTATTAAATCTTGAAAAAATTACGAAAGAATTTGATATCAAAGCTCGAAATTGGGAAGCAGCATTGCGCGAATGTCTAATACTTCTCAAAGATTCTTAAAGTAATAATAATCCTAGCTATACAGCGTTTTTTTTATTACATTATAAGTTCAAATCATTTAATGAAAAGGGCGCTTACACTAAGTATTATCCTATTATTAAGCATTGCAAAGATTTCTGCAACACACAATCGTGCTGGGGAAATCACAATCATCCAAACCGATGATCTTAGCATTGAAGCCACCATCACTACTTATACCAAAGCAAGCAGTATTCCAGCAGATCGAGATAGCTTAGAAATTTTTTGGGGTGATGGTTCGTCTGAGTGGGTTTTGAGATCCAATGGAGATGGTGAAAACTTAGGAAACGATACTAAAAAAAATCTTTACATCGCAACGCATACATATCCCGGGAGAGCAAGCTTTGTGATCTCAATGATGGACCCAAATAGGAATGGTGGAATACTCAATGTAAATCCTCCTAACTCTGAAAATGTACCTTTTTACTTAGAAACTAGATTTACCTTTTTAAACACACAATTTCAAGGATACAATAATACACCTCAATTACTACAAGCTCCTATAGACTTTGCTTGTACAGGTCAAACCTTCATTCATAATCCAAATGCTTTTGATGCAGATGGAGATAGTCTAAGTTATTCATTAATTGTTCCATTTCAAGATGTAGATCAACAGGTTCCCAATTACAGTTATCCAGACGATATCCTGCCCAGCGTAAGTAATCAGCTAAGCTTAAATCCCACTACTGGAAATCTCGTTTGGCAGACCCCACAATTAGTAGGAGAATACAATGTCGCCTTTCGTATATCAGAATATAGGAATGGTGTCTTACTTTCCAGTGTAATTCGAGATATGCAAATTTTCGTTTTACCCTGCATGGATTCTGTACCGAATATTCAAGCCATAAATGAAATATGTGTCATTGCAGGAGAGAAAATAGATTTTGACATCCTTGTTACGGACACAGATTTAGATCCTGTTCAAAAAGTAGCATTAGAAGCTACTGGTGGACCTTTTGAAGTAGCAACCAATCCAGCCGTGTTAAACGTTGCTGATGGTTTTCAAAATCATCCGATCAATGCAAGTTTTACTTGGCAGACGGATTGCAATCATATTGCTGATCAATATTATTCAGTTGTACTAAGAGCCTTTGATAATTCTTTTGATACTACAGGACTTGCAGACCTTCATACAGTTAGAATAAAAGTTACTGGCCCTCCACCTGAAAACCTGCTGGCAGAAAGCGATCAAACTAACATTGTGCTCAACTGGGATGCTCCCTATGAATGTCAAGATGCGTTAAATGATTACTTCTATGGATTTTCCGTTTGGAGAAAAATAGGATCTAATGTATTTGAACCTGATACCTGTGCTCCTGGATTAGCAGGTCGTGGATATGAAATAATTGAATATCGGACAAATGAGCAAAACGGTGATCAATATGAATACACCGATTTTGATGTTGAAAAAGGTATTACCTATTGCTATCGAGTCTTAGGGAATTTTGCCAAACAATCAGCTGCTGGCAATCCATACAATGTAGTAGAAAGTTTAACTTCCAAGGAAATATGCATTCAACTGATAAGAGACCTTCCTTTGATAACCCATGTAGATGTACAAAGCACAGGGTCTAGTTCTGGTGAAATCGAAGTACGTTGGGAAAAGCCAAAAATTGGTGATTTTGATACCATTGCTAATCCAGGTCCATATGAGTATAGATTGCTTAGGGCTGACGATGAAAACGGCACAAACTTTACAGAAATTAGCGGAGCAAGTTTTACAACTGCTACGATCTCGGAACCAGTTAACCTTAGCTATTTAGATAGCGGCTTAGATACAAAAGCTCAAGCTTATACCTACAAAATTGATTTTTATAGCAATGGAAATTTATATGGTTCATCAGCTTCAGCATCATCCGTGTATCTGAGTATTATTTCATCAGATAGAAAAAATATACTCTCTTGGGATGAGTCTGTCCCATGGGTAAATTATGAATATGTTATTTACAATGAGAATGACTTGGGTGATTGGGATTCTATAGGTGTGACAAACGAGCAAAGCTATGTGCATAAGGATTTGATCAATAATCAAGAATATTGCTACGAAGTAAAAGCTGTTGGAAGCTACACAATTGATGGTGTTCCCGCTCCCTTATATAATTATTCACAATTCATTTGTGGGTCCCCTATCGATACTGTTCCTCCCTGTCCAACCACCATTTCTGCTAATAATATTTGTACCAGTGGTAATACTTACCCTTCAGATGGATTTTATAATGAAATAAAATGGCAAGATGTATTTGATGAATGTGGTGCAGTAAACGATGATATTCATCATTACAACATTTACTTTGCACCAAATGTAGATGCACCTTTGGAATTGATCTATGAGACTACGAATAATACTACAACCAATTTCCAGCACATCAACAGTTTAGCTGGTTTATTCGTTGGATGCTATGCAGTGACTGTGGTAGACAGCCTTGGCAATGAAAGTGAATTTAGCAATATCTCTTGCCTAGAAACATGCCCCGAATATGAATTGCCCAATGTTTTTACACCAAATAATGATGGAGCCAATGACTTCTTCGTCCCCATCAACTTTAGATTTATTGAGCGAATTGATTTAAAAGTTTTCAACAGGTGGGGCCAGTTGGTATTTGCTACAGAAGATCCAAATATCAATTGGGATGGCACAAACACCAATGGGGCTAAACTTCGAGATGGGACCTATTACTATGTTTGCGATGTTTACGAAAACTCTGTAGATCCCAATAGAAGTGCGACAGTCCTTTCAGGATTCATTTCCCTGTTGAGTGGTCAATAGATCTTTCTTTTCAGCTAAAAAATTCATATATAAATGATCATCTATTTAGCTATTTTGCTTTAGCTAAATTTTTACCTTGCAATATGTTTACAGGAATTATAGAGTGTTTAGGAACCATCAGATCTATAAAAAAAGATGGAGGGAATATCATCTTAAGAACCCACTCCCCTATATCTGACGAATTAAAGATTGATCAAAGTGTTGCACATAATGGAGTTTGCCTAACTGTCACCGCTATTGAAGGTTCTGAACATGAGGTTTGCATCATTCAAGAGAGCATAGAAAAGTCTAATATGCAATATCTAAAAGAAGGTGATCATATCAATTTAGAAAGATGTATCAAGGCAGATGGTAGATTAGATGGTCATTTTGTCCAAGGACATGTAGATATGAAAACGCCTTGCACAAAAGCGATTGTACATGATGGAAGTTGGGAATATCATTTTGCTCTTGCAGAAGAAATGAAAGCCTTAGTGGTATCCAAAGGATCTGTATGCATCAATGGCGTAAGCCTTACCATATCACATCTTGATGATAATAGCTTCGGTGTCTCAATCATTCCTTACACCTATGAAAACACTAATTTTAAAAACTTGAAAGAGTCAGACTATGTCAACATAGAATTTGACATTCTAGGTAAGTATATGCAAAGATACCTTTCGCTTCAGTAGACGTTTATAAGTGTAAAAAAACTTCTTACCTTTGCCCCTTGCAATTAACTTCTAAATAATCTCATGTAGATTTTTTGGCGGCGAATAAAAAGAGAGAGATATGAGATTTGAAGAACTGGGTTTAATTAAACCCATTTTAAAGGCATTGAAGGATAAAAATTATCAAGAACCTACTGAAATCCAAGAAACTGCCATCCCACCAATATTAAAGCGAAAGGACATTCTAGGTTGTGCGCAAACTGGAACGGGTAAGACTGCAGCTTTTGCCATTCCAATCATACAACTGATTCATAGAATTGAAGGCGAGTCAAACAAAGAACCTGTAATTCGAAGTCTTATTGTCACTCCAACAAGAGAGTTGGCCATTCAAATAGATGAGAATATTAGCTCATATGCCAAGTATACTAAGGTAAAACATACCGTAATTTTTGGTGGTGTAAAACAAGGAAAACAAGTTACAAGACTGCAAAAAGGTGTGCATATATTAGTTGCTACTCCCGGCAGACTATTGGATTTAATCGACCAAGGTTACATCAATATTAATACCGTAAAAATATTTGTTCTTGATGAGGCCGATCGAATGCTAGACATGGGATTCATCAATGACATCAAGAAAATTATTAAACTACTTCCAAGCAAGCGACAATCTTTGTTCTTTTCAGCTACGATGCCCAATAACATCCAGAAACTGTCAAAGACCATTCTGCATAATCCTCAAAAGATTGAAGTAGCGCCTGTATCTTCTGCTGCAGAGACCGTAAAACAATATGTCTATTACACCAATAGAACATCAAAGAAAAAACTTCTGATACATATCTTAGAAACTGAAGGTATGAAGCAAGTGCTTGTTTTTGCAAGAACTAAAAGAGGTGCAGATAGGATAAGTAGAGACCTCAGTAAACAAAAATTTAGAGCCCTCGCTATTCATGGAGATAAGGCACAGAATCAAAGACAAAAAGCCTTGGCCATGTTTAAGGAAGGGAAATTACGTATTCTTGTTGCGACTGATATAGCTGCAAGAGGAATCGATATTTCTAAATTGAAGTATGTCATCAATTATGAAATTCCCAATTTACCAGAAACCTATGTTCACAGAATCGGTCGCTCAGGAAGAGCTGGAGAAAAAGGAATCGCCATTTCACTTTGTGAACCAGAAGAGAATCAATTTGTCAAGGACATACAAAAGTTGATAAATAAAAAACTTATCGTAGTTGAGGATCATCCATTTCCTCAAACAGACAAGCCTATGACCGAAAAAGAAAAGAAGGAATGGAATAAAGAAAAGCAACGCAGGAAGCAAGAGTTTTTTGCCAACAGGAATAAGAATAAAAAGAATAGGAGGCGATAATTTCAGCATTCTAGCTAAGGTCCTACCCAAGCGAATCTTAATAATTTCTCCACTTCGGTTCAAATTTAAATTATAAGTAAATAGCCATCCTTCGACAGGCTCAGGATGACAAGCCAAGCTCAGAATGAAAAGGTGCGCGTGAAGAAAATAAAACAGCCTTGATTTTTTGGCACTTTTGTATCAAGACAAAAGTGCGACAAGAACATTAAATTTGAAAAATTACTTGTAATAAAAAAGCCTTGATAGAAAACTATCAAGGCTTTTTTTTATTCTGAAATAAATCCTATTCCGCTACTTCCTCCATTCCTTCAACTTCTTCTTCAATCTCCTTAATTATTGGAGTAACGATTAAGTCTCTATATTTCTTCATACCTGTACCTGCAGGAATTCTCTTTCCTACGATTACATTCTCTTTCAATCCATTTAAGTGATCCATCCTTGCACCAATAGCTGCAGTACTTAACACTTTTGTAGTTTCCTGGAATGATGCAGCTGAAATCCAGCTTTCTGTTCCTAAGGAAGATTTAGTAATACCTTCTAACAAAGGATTAGATGTAGCTGAAACAGCATCTCTTGCTTCGATCTCTTTCATATCATTTCGTTTCAATTGAGAATTTTCTTCTCTCAATTGTCTCAATGAAATCAATTGACCAGCTTTGTAAACTGTGCTATCTCCAGCATCCTCTACAAACTTCTTATCGTAGATCCAATCATTCGCTTTAAAGAAGTTGTATTTTGCTACTGCTTCGCCTTCTAAGAATTCTGTATCTCCTGGATCAACAATTTGCACCCTTCTCATCATCTGTCTAACAATCACCTCGATGTGCTTATCATTAATGTTGATACCCTGCGAACGATATACTTCTTGCACACCATTTACCAAGTAATACTGCACTGAGAAAGGTCCTTTAATATTCAAGATATCAATAGGAGCAGTTGCTCCATCAGATAACTGAGTCCCTGCTCTCACGAAGTCACCTTTCTGTACTAAGATATGCTTAGATAATCCAATAAGATATTTAGTCTTCTGTCCAGACTTCTCATCTTCAACAAATACTTCTCTATTTCCTCTTTTGATTTTTCCAAAATCTACAATACCGTCGATCTTAGAAGTTACAGCTGGATTAGATGGATTTCTTGCTTCGAATAATTCGGTTACACGCGGAAGACCACCAGTGATATCCTGAATCTTACCTAGGGTTCTAGGAATCTTCACAATTTTCTCTCCTGTCTTCACTTCTGCTCCATCTTCAACAGAGATATAAGCTCCCACTGGAAGATTGTATTCTGCTAGCTCAGTACCTTTTCCGTTGACAATTTTTACTGAAGGAATCTTCTTCTTGTTCTTTGATTCAACAATAACTTTCTCAACGTGACCCGTCTGATCATCTCTTTCAGAACGATAAGTAACACCTTCTTCAATAGACTCGTACTGAACAAGACCAGCATGCTCCGTTACGATCACATTATTAAATGGATCCCACTCGCAAATACTGTCTCCTTTCTTAAGTTTACCCATGTCTTTAACATTAAGCGTCGCACCATAAGGAATGTGATGTGAAACCAATTGTCTTCCTGTCTCTGGATCATTTACTCTAATCTCACCAGATCTTGAAAGTACAATATTGGTTGTGTTTCCGTTTTCATCCTTAAACTTGGTAGTCTTAATATTATCAAACTCAAGAATTCCATCCAATTTAGAAACCAATTCAGACTCTGTCTTTGATACTGATGCAATACCCCCAACGTGGAATGTTCTCAGTGTCAACTGTGTACCTGGCTCACCGATTGATTGCGCTGCAATGATTCCTACTGCATCTCCTCTTTCAGCTAAACGGCCTGTAGCGAGATTCTTCCCGTAACATTTTGCACAAACACCTCTCTGAACTTCACAAGTTAAAACAGATCTTATGGTTACCATTTCTACACCAAGCTCTTCGATCTTCTTCGCTGTTCTTTCATCGATGTATTCAGCTGGCTCTAATATTACCTCTTCCGTTGTAGGATCAATAATGGATTCTAGTGTATATCGTCCTTCGATTCTAGCAGCTAAAGTTTCAATGACTTTCTCATTTTCTTTTAATGCGTAGGTATCGATTCCTCTTAGCGTCTCACAATCTTCTTCTATAATAACAACATCCTGTGCTACATCAACAAGTCTTCTTGTAAGGTAACCTGCATCTGCCGTCTTAAGGGCAGTATCGGCAAGACCTTTACGCGCACCGTGAGTAGATATAAAATATTCTAGTACGGATAATCCATCAAGGAAATTAGAAAGGATTGGATTTTCAATAATCGCTCCACCTGTATCTCCAGATTTTCTCGGTTTGGCCATCAATCCCCTCAATCCAGCTAGCTGCTTAATTTGAGATTTTGATCCCCTTGCCCCAGAATCAAGCATCATATACACAGAGTTAAATCCACCCTTATGCTCAGCTAATTCTTTCATCAAATTATCTGTAATCCTATTATCTGCAAAGGTCCATCTATCAATGATTTGATTATATCTCTCACGATCTGTAATCAATCCCATTTGATAGTTGTCCCAAACTTCATCCACCTCATTCTGAGCTTCTACTAATGTATTAGCTTTGATGGTTGGCGTAATTAAATCTCCAAGGTTAAATGATAGACCTCCTCTGAAAGACCAGAAGAATCCCATTTCTTTGATCTCATCAAGCAACTTCGCAGTAACGGTAAAGTTGGTTCTTTCTAAGATTCCAGAAATTACTTTCTTCAAATTCTTCTTTGTAAGAAGGGTATTCACAAATGGTAAATCCTCAGGGACTGCTTCATTGAAAAGCACTCTACCTACTGTAGTTACAATTCGCTCAAGCTCCAAAGAACCATCTTCTTTCTCTACTTTAGCTTTGATACTTACTTTATCATGAAGTGCAATTTTACCTTCATTATAAGCAATCATTACTTCCTCGGAAGAATAGTAATTACGTGGTTTCTTATCATCTTCACTTACACGCTCTTTTGTCAAATAATATAATCCTAATACCATATCCTGGGAAGGAAGTGTAATAGGAGAACCATCTTGAGGGTTCAACATATTATGTGCTGACAACATGAGAAGCTGTGCTTCAATAATTGCCGCTTGACTTAAAGGCACGTGCACAGCCATCTGATCACCATCAAAATCCGCATTAAACGCACCACAAACTAGTGGGTGTAATTGGATCGCTTTTCCTTCAACCAACTTTGGTTGGAATGATTGGATGGATAGTCTGTGAAGTGTAGGGGCCCTGTTTAACATGATGGGGTGTCCCTTCAATATATTCTCTAATATTTCCCAAATTACTGGGTCTTTTCTATCGACTAATTTTTTAGCTGACTTCACCGTCTTCACAATTCCTCTTTCGATCAGCTTTCTAATGACGAATGGTTTGAACAACTCTGATGCCATTGCTTTCGGTAAACCACACTCATGTAACTTAAGTGTAGGACCAACTACGATAACAGAACGGCCAGAATAATCAACCCTTTTTCCAAGAAGATTCTGACGGAAACGTCCTTGCTTACCTTTAAGAATATCACTTAAAGACTTCAAGGCTCTTCCACCCTCAGCTTTTACTGCGTTAGATTTTCTTGAATTATCAAATAATGAATCGACTGCTTCTTGAAGCATTCTCTTCTCATTTCTTAAGATTACCTCCGGTGCTTTGATCTCCAACAAACGCTTCAGACGATTATTTCTAATAATCACACGTCTATATAAATCATTTAGATCAGAACTAGCAAATCTACCTCCATCAAGTGGAACCAATGGTCTCAATTCTGGTGGTATAACTGGCAGGTATTGAATCACAACCCACTCAGGCTTGTTGTCAACTCTTGTTTGTCCATCTCTAAAAGATTCTACAACTCTTAATCTCTTAAGGGCCTCAGACTTTCTTTGTTGAGATGTTTCCGTATTAGCTTGCAAACGCAGTGCTGCTGAAAGCTCATCTAATTGAATTCGCTCAAGAAGATTTTTCACAGCTTCGGCTCCCATCTTCGCCACAAATTTTTGTGGGTCCGAGTCTTCTAGAAGTTGATTTTCCTTTGGAAGTGTATCAAGTACTTCAAAATACTCTTCTTCCGTAATCAAGGCCATTTTTTCGATTTCACCTTCTTTCGCTCCTGGCTGGATGACTACGTATCTTTCATAATAAATTATGGATTCTAATTTCTTAGATGATAATCCAAGTAGGTATCCAATTTTATTAGGTAGTGATTTAAAGAACCATATGTGAACTACAGGCACAACTAATTTGATGTGTCCCATACGCTCTCTTCTTACTTTCTTCTCAGTAACTTCAACTCCACATCGATCACAAACAATACCTTTATATCTAATTCTTTTATACTTTCCGCAGTAGCATTCATAATCCTTTATGGGTCCGAATATTCTTTCACAGAATAATCCATCACGCTCAGGTTTGTAAGAACGATAGTTAATGGTTTCCGGTTTTAAAACCTCACCAAATGATCTTTCCAAAATATCATCAGGCGAACATAGACTGATGGTGATACTTTGAAAATTACTAGAACGGCTGTTAAGATTTACATTTTTCAACATACTGTAATTTATAGTGTTTTATAAATTAATCAAACTTTACATCGAGGGCTAATCCTCTTAATTCGTGAATCAATACATTGAATGATTCAGGAATATTTGGTTGTGGAAGATTATCTCCTTTTACAATAGCTTCGTAAGCTTTTGCTCTACCTAAGATATCATCTGACTTGATGGTCAGCAATTCTTGAAGTATAGCTGAAGCTCCAAATGCCTCAAGTGCCCAAACCTCCATCTCACCAAAACGCTGCCCTCCAAACTGAGCCTTACCACCAAGTGGTTGTTGCGTAATTAATGAGTAAGGACCAATAGACCTTGCGTGCATCTTATCGTCTACCATGTGAGATAGTTTCAACATGTAGATCACACCAACCGTTGCTTGCTGGTGGAATTTATCTCCAGTACCTCCATCAAATAAGTACGTTTGACCTAATGAAGGAAGTTCTGCTTTTTGTACGTAATCGTCGATTTCCTGTAAGGAAGCACCATCAAAAATCGGAGTGGCGTATTTCTCTCCCATTTTTTCTCCAGCCCATCCTAATACAGTTTCAAAGATCTGACCTAAGTTCATCCTTGAAGGTACACCTAGTGGATTCAATACGATATCAACTGGAGTTCCATCTTCTAAAAATGGCATATCTTCCATTCTTACGATTCTAGATACAATTCCCTTGTTACCGTGTCTTCCTGCCAACTTATCTCCTACCTTCAGCTTACGCTTCTTAGCTAGATAAACTTTTGCTAGTTTAAGTACACCTGCTGGCAACTCATCTCCAATACTGATATTGAAACTTTCTCTTTTAAATCTTCCTACCTCTTCATTTACTTTAATAGAATAGTTGTGCAAGAGTTGTCCGATAAGCGTATTCGCGTCATCACTTCTTGTCCAACCTGTATAATCTACTGAAGTAAAATCAACCTTCTTCAATACCTTAGGACTGAATTTTGTTCCTTTAGGAATCATCTCTTCATTGTAGATAGATCTAACTCCATTTGAAACTTTTCCTTTAAGCAATACCATCAACTTATCTGTTAATATCGTCTGCAACTCATTGATTGCAATCGCATGCTTATCTTCCAAGTTAGAAAGCAATTTCTTTTCTTGCTCCTTCTGGAATTTATCTTTCTTTGCTCTAGAGAATAATTGCTTATTTAAGATCACTCCTTTCATGGATGGAGGAGCTTTCATAGAAGCATCTTTTACATCTCCAGCCTTGTCTCCAAAAATGGCACGTAAAAGTTTTTCCTCAGGCGTAGGATCAGATTCTCCCTTTGGTGTAATCTTACCAATAATGATATCTCCTTCTTTCACCCAAGCTCCTACTCTTATGATTCCATTTTCATCTAAGTCTTTCGTTGCATCTTCACTTACATTTGGAATATCATTGGTCAATTCTTCTTCACCAAGCTTTGTATCTCTTACATCTAATTCGAAATGCTCAATATGGATAGATGTAAAAATATCTTCTCTTACGACACGCTCTGATAAAACAATCGCATCCTCAAAGTTGTATCCTTTCCAAGGCATGAATGCAACCTTTAAGTTTTGACCTAATGCCAATTCGCCTTTTTCTGTTGCATAACCATCACATAGAATCATCCCTTCATGTACTCTATCGCCCTTCTTCACAATCGGCTTAAGGTTGATACAAGTACCTTGATTGGTTCTTCTAAATTTGGTCAGTTTATATGATTTGACATTATCTTCAAAAGATACCAAATTTTGATTTTTAGTTCTATCATATTTGATAATGACTTCATTCGCATCTACATAAATTACTTCACCTTCTCCTTCTGCATTGATCAACATTCGAGAATCAATGGCAACTTTCTCTTCCAAGCCGGTTCCAACAATTGGAGATGAAGGCTTAATTAAAGGCACTGCCTGACGTTGCATGTTAGATCCCATCAAGGCTCTATTTGCATCATCATTCTCTAAGAATGGAATCAAGGATGCTGACACTCCCACAATTTGATTTGGAGCCACATCCATATAATCTACTTCATCCGCAGCAAGTACAGGGAAGTCACCGTGATTTCTACATTTAATACGATCTGTTAAGAAAGCACCTTTTGAATCAATTGGACTGTTCGCCTGTGCGATGGTTTTAAAATCCTCTCCTTCTGCAGATAGATAAGCAGCTTCAGATTTTACATCAACTTTCCCTTTTACTACCTCTCTATAAGGTGTTTCAAGGAAGCCCATCTTATTTACCTTGGCGTGAACACAGAGTGTTGATATCAATCCAATATTAGGTCCCTCAGGAGTTTCAATTGTGCAGAGTCTACCATAGTGAGAATAGTGCACATCTCTTACCTCAAATCCTGCACGCTCTCTTGACAATCCTCCAGGTCCTAAAGCAGAAATTCTTCTTTTGTGAGTAATCTCTGATAATGGATTCGTTTGATCTAAGAATTGTGACAATTGACTCGTTCCGAAAAAAGAATTAATTACGGATGATAGAATTCTTGCATTGATCAAATCCACAGGAGTAAAGACCTCATTATCACGAACGTTCATACGCTCTCTGATGGTTCTTGCCATACGTGCAAGACCAACACCAAACTGCGCATATAATTGCTCACCTACAGTTCTTACTCTTCTGTTGCTTAAGTGATCAATATCATCAAGCTCAGCTTTTTGATTTATCAAAGCAACCAAGTACTTAACGATTTCAATAATATCTTCTTTGGTTAAAACCAAAGTATCTCTTTCAATTTCTAGCTCTAGCTTTCTATTGATTTTATACCTTCCTACTTCACCAAGATTGTATCTCTTATCTGAGAAAAATAATTTTTCAATAATTCCTCTTGCTGTCTCTTCATCTGGTGGATCTGTACCTCTTAATTGTCTGTAGATATGCTGAACTGCTTCTATCTCAGAACTTGATGGATCCTTCTGAAGTGTATTGTAGATGATAGAATAATCTTGATCAATATCCTGCTTTTGTAGGATTACGATTTCTGCTTCCGCTTCTTCTATCAATTTAATATTCTCCTCATCAAGGACGACATCTCTCTCAAGAATGATCTCGTTCCTTTCAATGGTTACAACCTCCCCAGTATCTTCATCAACAAAATCCTCAGTCCATTTTCTCAGGACTCTTGCTGCAAGTTTTCTACCAATACACTTTTTCAGTTTTGCTGGTGTTGCTGCAATTTCTTCCGCTAATCCAAAAATATTCAAAATGGATTTATCAGAATCAAATCCGATTGCACGGAGTAAAGTAGTAACCGGGAATTTTTTCTTTCTATCGATATATGCATACATCACTGTATTAATATCGGTTGCAAATTCCATCCAAGCACCTTTAAATGGGATGACTCTTGCAGAATAAATCTTAGTACCATTAGGGTGAAAACTTTGACTAAAGAATACACCTGGAGATCTATGCAGTTGAGATACAATAACTCTTTCAGCACCATTGATTACAAAGGTTCCTTTAGGAGTCATGTACGGAATGTTTCCTAAGAATACATCCTGAACTATTGTTTGAAAATCAACGTGCTCTTCATCATTACAAGAAAGACGCAGCTTAGCCTTTAGTGGAACACTATAGGTAAGTCCTCTTTGCATACATTCTTCCAGACTGTATCTAGGAGGATCCACGAAATAGTCCAAAAACTCAAGAACGAAGATATTCCTCGCATCAGTAATTGGAAAATTTTCCTGAAATACTCTAAAGAGGCCTTCATGCCCTCTATTTTCAGGAGTGGTTTCTAGTTGGAAAAATTCTTTAAATGATTTAACCTGGATTTCCAGGAGATCTCTGTATTGTGCTGGCAAATCAATTTTCCTGAAATTGATTCGCTTTGCAATCCCGTTAGCTTTTTTGCCGGAAGCTGCCATTGACAATCTTTTTTAAAAAAGGTTAAATAAAGGTCCTTTTCAAAACACTTAGAGGCCTAATCGGTCTTCACCGATTAAGCCTTTATTTTTTAGTGTATGTAGGTCTGTAAGTTCAGAAGCTGCTGTCGATCTTAAATTTATTACTTAAGTTCAACTTCAGCACCAACAGCTTCAAGAGCTGCTTTGATAGATTCAGCTTCATCTTTAGCAACTCCTTGCTTGATTGCTGCTGGAGCACTATCAACTAAATCCTTAGCTTCTTTAAGGCCTACACCCAATAATGTTTTTACTTCTTTTACAACTTTTAGTTTAGCTGCACCTGCTGAATTCAACATAATATCAAACTCAGTTTTTTCAGCTGCTGCACCGTCTCCACCACCAGCTGGGCCAGCTGCTACTGCTACTGCTGCTGCTGCAGGTTCGATACCGTACTCCTCTTTAAGGATGTCAGCTAATTCACTTACTTCCTTTACTGAAAGGTTAACTAATTGTTCTGCAAAATCTTTTAAATCTGCCATTTTCTTGTTTTTTCAAATTTTTAAATAACATAAAATATTTATGCGTATATAAACTTGGAAGCTTTTATATAACGACTACTCCTCTTCAGAAGCAGTATTCTCAGCTGGGGCTTCCGGTGCATCATCAACCGGTGCAGCTTTTGCTGAAATTTGCTCATTTGGATCTCTCTCTTGTAGGGTCTTAATAAGACCTGCCAAGGTAGAACCTCCAGACTGTAATGAGCCGATAACGTTTTTGATTGGAGATTGTAACAAACCAATAATCTCTCCAACTAATTCTTCTTTTGACTTAAGTTGTGCAAGTGCATCTAATTGCTCGTCTCCGATATAAACACTTGAATCTATGTATGCTGCTTTTAGAATAGGTCTTTCATGATCTTTTCTAAACTCTTTAATCAATTTCGCAGGTGCATTTGCAGTATCGGTAAACATTACTGCTGTAGGTCCCTTGAACACATCGTATAAATCTGCATAAGCATCAGAATTTGGAAGTGATTGCAAGGCTTTTAAAGCAAGTGTGTTTTTAATCACTTTCATGCTTACACCCTTCTCGTAACATATACCTCTTAATTTATTCACTTGCTCAACCGTTAAAGTCGATGCATCAGCTAAATAAAAGAAATCGCTGTTTTTGAATTCTTTCTTTAGCTTCTTTATATTTTTTGTTTTTTCTGTACGTGTCATCTTAACTAGAGTTTAGGCTTATTTAATAAATGACTTTGGGTCAATTTTTACACCTGGACTCATTGTCGAAGCAACAGCCACAGATTTATAATAGGTTCCTTTCGCTGAAGATGGTTTCATTTTAGTGATTGTGTCTAATAACTCATCTGCGTTTTCAAAGAGTTTAGCTGCATCAAATGAAACACGACCAATAGGCGCATGAATAATACCAAATTTATCCGCTCTGATTGAAATCTTTCCACCTTTCACATCAGCTACTGCCGTAGCTACATCTTGTGTCACTGTTCCTGTTTTAGGATTAGGCATCAATCCTCTTGGTCCTAAGATTCTACCAATTTTACCCACTTGAGCCATGACATTTGGTGTTGCTATTACAACATCTACGTCAGTCCATCCACCTTGAATTTTCTTTACATATTCATCTAATCCAACATGGTCTGCTCCAGCTTCTTTAGCTTCAGCTTCTTTATCAGGTGTACATAAAACCAATACGGTTTTAGTTTTACCTGTTCCATGCGGAAGATTAACTGTTCCTCTAAGTGCTTGATCCGCCTTTCTTACATCGATTCCTAATCTGACATGTAAGTCAACAGATGCATCAAATTTGCAGGTATTAATATCTTTAATGAGTGCAAGAGCTTCGTTGATGTCGTATAATTTATCAACGTCTACTTTTTCATTAGCAGCAGCTCTTTTTTTACCAGGTTTGGCCATACTATATAATTTTTGAGGTCATGCGCTTTTAAGCTCCCTCAGTTTACAATTCGAATTTTTATTCTTCTTCTCCAGCCCAAGGTGCTTCTCCTTGAACTACGAGTCCCATGCTTCTTGCAGTTCCAGCTACCATTTTCATAGCAGAGTGCAATTTGAAGGCATTTAAGTCAGACATTTTGTCTTCAGCAATCTCCTGAATTTTATCCCAACCAATTTTTCCTACTTTTTCTCTATTAGGAACGGATGAACCCTTTTTAAGTTTAGCCTTTTCTAATAGTTGCGTTGCTGCAGGTGGTGTTTTTGTGATAAAATCAAATGATTTATCCTTATACACAGTGATGACTACTGGAATCAATTTCCCAGGTGATTCTTGAGTTTTTGCATTGAATCTTTTGCAAAATTCCATGATATTAACTCCTTTTGCACCAAGTGCAGGACCCACTGGAGGTGCAGGATTTGCTGCTCCACCTCTAACTTGTAGTTTAATAAAACCTTCTACTTCTTTTGCCATAGTAATTAATCTATGATTGTTTTTCTACTTGCATAAAATTCAGCTCCACTTCCGTTCCTCTTCCAAATATCTTTACGATAACTTTTAATTTCTTTTTTTCTTCGTTTACTTCTTGGATGTCACCTACAAACTCATTGAATGGGCCATCAATTATCTTGATAGTTTCCCCCACCAAAAAGGGTTCAATAAGTGCCTCTCCCAGCTCTTGTGATTCATCCACTTTACCTAGCATCCTATTTGCTTCTGAAGGTTGCATTGGGATAGGATTATTTCTACCCAAGAAGTGAATCACATTTGGAATATTTGCAATGGTGGTTATCATTTCACCTGTAAATTTTCCAGCAGCTGCTTCAATTAAAATATAGCCTGGTAAAATGTTTCTTTCAAGAATCACTTTTTTACCATTTCTTATTTTGTAAACTTTTTCAGATGGCACCAAAACCTGTGTAACAGAGTCTGACCATCCTGACCTTGAAATCTCTAATTCAATACGCTCTTTAATCTTCTTTTCTTTCCCACTTATGACTCTTAAAGAGTACCATCTTTTGTCTTCTGACATAACTTAGAAAATTAATAGATTATCTGAAGAGCGTTTTTAGATATAGCGTCCATTACAAAAATTACCAAGGCAATAAGTAATGAGGCAACTATTACCAAGCGGGTGCTACTAATTAACATAGGCCAAGTAGGCCATGTTACTTTATTAACCAGCTCGTTATAACTCTCTTTAATGTATTGTATTAGATTATTCATCTTAATCATTCAAATATTGCAGGGGAGACAGGAATCGAACCCGCAGCCTACGGTTTTGGAGACCGTCGCTCTACCAATTGAGCTACTCCCCTATTTTTGACTACACGTTCTACTCAAATGCTTACTCCTCTTTATATAATCAATTGAAAAAACCTTTGTTTCTCCTTTTAAAAATGTTGTTAAATAAGATAGCAAAGCACCTCATTAAAAAAATGAGGCGCTCTACTATTGTAATTTATAGAAGGATTAATTAGTCTAGAATTTCAGTAACCTGTCCGGCACCTACTGTTCTACCACCCTCTCTGATCGCAAAACGCAATCCTTTTTCCATTGCGATTGGATTGATCAATTTCACTTCTAAGTTTACATTATCACCAGGCATTACCATCTCTACTCCTCCAGGCAATACGCAATCTCCTGTTACATCAGTGGTTCTAAAGTAAAACTGTGGACGATATCCATTAAAGAATGGTGTGTGTCTTCCACCCTCGTCTTTTCCAAGTACATACACCTCACATTTAAAGTGTTTGTGTGGAGTAACTGAGCCTGGCTTCACGATTACCATTCCTCTTTTTATTGATTCTTTTTCAATACCTCTTAATAATAGACCAGCGTTATCTCCAGCTTCTCCTCTATCTAGGATTTTTCTGAACATCTCAACACCCGTGATTACAGAAGTTAAAGGCTTCTCACCTTCTTTCTGCATACCAACGATCTCTGCTGGATCACCACTATTAATGATACCTCTTTCAATTCTTCCAGTTGCAACTGTACCTCTACCTGTGATAGAGAATACATCCTCAATTGGCATCAAGAAAGGCTTATCTACATCTCTCACTGGCTCAGGGATCTCAGCATCAACTGCTGCCATAAGCTTCATGATCGCTGCAGTAGCATCAGCATCTCCTTCTAGAGCTTTTAAAGCTGATCCAGGAACGATAGATGCATTATCTCCGTCAAATTCATACTGGCTTAATAATTCTCTAACCTCCATTTCCACTAACTCAAGCATCTCCTCATCATCAACAAGGTCAACCTTATTCATGAATACAACGATATTAGGTACACCTACCTGACGAGCAAGAAGTATGTGCTCTCTAGTCTGAGGCATAGGACCATCAGTAGCAGCAACAACTAATATTGCACCATCCATTTGGGCAGCACCTGTTACCATGTTTTTTACATAATCGGCGTGACCAGGACAATCAACATGAGCATAGTGTCTATTCTCCGTTTCATATTCTACGTGTGCCGTATTAATGGTGATACCTCTTTCTTTTTCTTCAGGAGCGGCATCGATTGCATCATAATCCTGCTTTTCAGCCAAACCGGCTTCAGCAAGAACGTTTGTGATCGCAGCTGTTAAAGTGGTCTTACCATGATCCACGTGACCAATAGTTCCAATGTTAACGTGTGGTTTATTCCTCTGAAAGGTTTCTTTAGCCATTAGAATTTAGTTTAATATATTTTTAAAATTCATGAACAATTACTTGGGCGTTAACCCTACAAGCATTTTATATGCTTGTATAATTTATTAAAAGACCTGAAAGTCTTTATAGTCGAAATACACTTTTGCACTTCGTTTTAATTTATTTCTTTTGAGCCAATGAAGGGAATTGAACCCCCGACCCCTTCCTTACCATGGAAGTGCTCTACCCCTGAGCTACATTGGCTTTTTGCAGCTAGAGTATTTTTCAAAATTTGAGCGGGAGACGAGACTCGAACCCGCGACCCTCAGCTTGGAAGGCTGATGCTCTACCAACTGAGCTACTCCCGCAATTTAGCTTTTCTTGCTGTGTTCTTTGGTCTTTGGTGGGGGTGATAGGATTCGAACCTATTCAGTCGAAACACCAGATTTACAGTCTGGCCCGGCTCTCCAACTCCGGCGCACCCCCTCTTGTCCGATCAATCTTCAATTTTTTCCTCTGCACAATGACAAAAAAAAGTTGAGCCGATGGAGGGATTCGAACCCCCGACCCGCTGATTACAAATCAGCTGCTCTGGCCAACTGAGCTACATCGGCGATTACTCGGGACAAAAAGTTGTTATTTTTTATGAAGACCCCGTTGTTGCGATTTTTACAACTTTGCTCGAACACACTAGCAATCAAGCTTTTATACAATATTTCAAAGTAAAGAGTCACCACGGCTTTCGAAAGTGAACGCAAAAATAGTTTTTTTAAGTAATTTTAACAAATAAGATTCCTTATTTCTTACTATTTATGCGCCTTTTGGATGAGCGCGCTTATACAGATCTTTTAATTGCTTGATACTGTTGTGTGTATATATTTGAGTTGCTGCCAAACTACTATGACCTAATAACTCTTTTACTGCATTTAATTCAGCTCCCGAATCTAGTAAATGCGTTGCAAAACTATGCCTTAGAACATGCGGACTTTTTTTCTTGTTTGTAGCTGATCTACTTAAGTCCGAATTTACAATTCGATATATCAACTTTGGGTAAGCTTTCTTACCCTTCATTGTAATAATGACATGTTCAATTAAATGTTCAATACTTTCAGCTTCTGCCTGTAAATCTTTCAAATAATCTGACCGTATTTTCAAATAGTGCTTAATCAATGAAATTAATTCAGCACCTAATGGAATGTTTCTTTCTTTATTACCCTTCCCTAAAACCTTACATTTAGATTGCATGAAATTTATATCACTCAGCTTTAGTGCTAGCAACTCAGCTCTTCTCATGCCTGTTTGATAGAGCAATTCAACCACTAAGTAATTTCTCAGAATTTCAAAATCATAACAATTCATCCAGTCAAAATCATTTTGCAAGTCATCTGCTCTTACAACTTCTGGTAACCGCTTTTTCACTTTGGGAGCCACAATCTTACTTGCTGGATTCTGTGTCAGCAAATCTCTGGATAATGAAAATTTATAAAATGATTTTAAACTTGATAATTTTCGATTGAGTGTCTTATTGGTATTTCCCTTATTGATAAGATGGACCAACCAAGATCTTATGTATACCGCATGCACTTTTTTTAGATCCTCTATTTCATATTGCATTTGAAGATATGCTTCAAATTGCAATAAATCTGCTCGATAAGATTTCAGGGTATGCGCTGCATATCTTTTCTCATGTTGCAAATATTCTAAGAATGCTTGAATCATTAATAAAGCGATTTATTTAGGAGCTGCAAATTTTATTCCACAGAAATAGCTGCATCCGCAAATCTTAATCGAATAAAAATATCCTTTGGGGCTAATAGTATTGAATTTTATACTTTTATAATCATGAAAGCATTTCTAATTATCATATTAACCATTAGCGCGTTCAATATAAATGCACAAATAGCATTTACAGAAAATGCCAGCGCCTTAGGTATCAATCATCAATATGAATTGCATACTGGTGGTGGTGGAATAAGCTTTGTCGATTTTAATAATGATGGTTTGGACGATCTTACTATGGCAACTGGTAAAGATGAGACCATTCATTTTTATCAAAACACTGGTGCAGGATTTCAAAAACTCATCCCATTGGTTGATCATACTGGAAGAGCAAAACAAGTAAGTTGGGTTGATATTGACAATGATGGGGACAAAGATTTTTTTATTGCAACCTATGATGGCTCAGATAAATTGTATGAAAATGTGGGAGGATTAGAATTGATCGACATAAGCTTTCAAAGCGGTATGTGGCTGGATCCTCAAAGGAGCTTTGGTGCTAGTTGGGCTGATTATAATAGAGATGGTTTTTTAGATGTTTTAGTAGCTACAAGAATGATTAATGGCCAAGCGAATGTAAACCGACTATATAGAAACAACGGCAATAATACTTTCACAGAGGTAGGTCAACAAACTGATGCGAGAGACCCGGGAAGAACTCCATTTTGTTCCGCATTTTTTGATGCCAACAAAGATAACTGGCCAGACATCTATATTGCTAATGATAAGAATTCTCGTAACACCTTGCTAATAAATGATGGGGATGGCACTTATACTGATATGAGTGATATATCTGGTTGTGGAATTGAGATGGACGCTATGTGCGTAGCAGTAGCAGATTATGATAATAATGGTTGGTCAGATTTTTATGTGAGCAATACTAGCGCCGGTAATAAATTTTTTATCAATAATTACGATCAGGGCAACCCCCAATTTGATGAGATAGCTGAAGCGGCGGGATTAGGATTTTTTGGAACAGGTTGGGGATCCAATTTTTTAGATGCTGACAATAATGGATTGTTAGATTTATATGTATCTGGTAGTCAAATAGGTTTTGATAAACCTACAAGTCTTTTCTATGAAAATCTGGGTAACGATAGTTTTGCTATTGTACATGAGGGATTTAAAAAAGATACTGTTTATAGTGTGAATAATGCGATAGGAGATATAAATAATGATGGCTATGCAGATATCGCTGTAATAAATTTGGCTCCCAGTAAATCTTTTGTGTATATCAATGATGGTGGCAATCGGAATTGGCTCAAAATTTCACTTGAAGGAGTCATAAGTAACAGAGAAGGCGTAGGCTCGTGGATTGATATCTTTTATGGCAATCAATATCAGAGTCGCTATACTCATTCAGGAATTGCTTTTATGGCCCAGAATTCAGAAAGGGAGATTATTGGTGTGGACAGTTTCTCAATAATTGATTCGATATCCATAAAATGGTCGACTGGCCATATTGATAAGTATTATAATTTACCTACGAATGAGAGCTATCATTTTATAGAAGGTCAAAGTACTTATGGACAAATTGAGGTAGATCCAGACTTCGAACAGTTACTTACCCATCTTGATAAAGAAAAGGCTTTTCATTCACTTAGCCTTTATCCTAATCCAGCAAATCATTCCATTCATTTGCAAACCGAGATGCCATTCGAATCCTTGGAGCTATTTAATGTTGTTGGCAAAAGTTTATTAAAGGATACTTTCTCAGTCACTCAAGCAATAGATGTATCATTAAATGATTTAGAAGCGGGAGTCTATTTTATTCAAATTCGAAATAATGAAGGAAGTATTCGTACTTCTAAATTTATCAAGGAATAAAAAAAGGAGCTTGTTCTCACAAGCTCCTTGTATATAAAAGATAATTACTTTTATTTTAATGGTGGCCAATCAGAACCATCCTTTGTTGTAAGGGTTGTTTCAGCTGATTCACCGTAATCATTCTCCCAATCTAAGATCAATGCAGATCCAGCAACTGTTACACTATTAAAAGTGTAAACTTCACCCCATCTACTTTGTCCTGTCCAACCCAGCTTGAAGCATGCATCAAGAATAGATAATTCTCCAGCAGCATCAGATGGTAAAGTAGCATCATCACCATAACAAGTGAAATAAGCTCCCATTGACATATCAACAACATCTTCTCCAGCAGCATTCTTAACAATAACTGCGTATTCTCCAGAAGTACCAATTTGTTCTAGTGTAACATCACCAGTCCAAGTTGTACTGCAATTCCAGATACCACCAGTACCTGTTGAAGAACCATCATAAGTACCGTCAAGGCTTGAAGCACATTTTAAAGCTTTAACAAATCTGAATATTCCATCAAATCCGTTATTACCTTGTAGTGATCCACCTGTATTATCAGGACCAAAAACGCTACCGTTAGCTAAGGTTAAAAATCCATCAAAGATCATATCGTCACCTCCATTTACATCATCAAGTGTAATTCCTAAAGCCGCAAGTGCGTCATTCATATTGAACGAGTAAGAAGCTGAAGGCAAACCAGATGTACTGTTAGTACCGAATGAAGAAGAAGGAACAGAAATTAGTAATGCTGGCGCAGAAGTAGCACCGGTTACATTATTTCTATGTCTAACAAACCACTCATGCTTTGTGATATCAGCTCCATTATTTTCACCATAAAATTCTACATCAAAAGTGAATTCAGAATTATCTGGATCAGTAAAGAAGAAGTCACCTGCATCAGTGCTTAATAATCTGGCAAATGCACCTTTTTCAGCCTCTTCAAAGGTCTCGAAAGGTAGTGGTTCATCCGCACAAGATGCTAGAAACATCACTGCAAATGCCAAAAGATATATTTTATTTAAAATTTTCATTTGAATAAATCTTTATACTATTATTTAATAGCGCCATCAGCTAAGTTATCCCAGAATACTTTATCTGTGATAGCTCTCTGTGAAGCATTTGCATTTAAGTTTACGTAATCAGCAGGATAGAACATCAATCTTGGGAATGTTCCTGAATCTGCTTCTCTTGTAGGCTGCATGTTTGAAGGCTTATTGATTCTTCTCATGGTATTATATGGCTCAAGTCCATTACCAAAAGCAGCAATATGGAATTCTTTGGCAACTATTTCTAGTTTAGCATCAGAATCTCCAGCAGCATCATAAGCATCAAGTACATAATTCATGTAAGTTGCAACGCTTGCAGAATCTTGAGTAGCAGCTACTAAATCTGCATCTGCTGAACCATCTTTTCCTGCAAAACCAAAGACTTTAGTCATGGCCTTAGTAACACCTGCTTCAAGGTGCGCTCTAGCATCACCACTAGCTCCTCTCAATGCAGCTTCTGCAAGCATAAAGTCTGCAAAAGAAGATAACATGATTGGACTAATACCTGCTCCACCTGCTCCATCAGCACCACCGTTTTTAACAGCTGCCGCAGATTCAAGTACTGGATTACCATCAGCGTCATAAACACCATTGTCAAATTTACCCCCACCAGGATATAATCCATAGCAAGCTTTTCTATCTCCATCTGGAGGAATACCATCATTGTTACCATGATCTCTACCCCAGTATCCATTAGGTGCTACACACCAAGGATAATCTCCTGTGAAATGTAAAGGTCTTGGAACTGTGTAACAATCTAAAGTAAAGGCATCAATCTCTGAGTAAGGTGTAAGATCTTGTCTGTAGAAATAGTATCTAGCTCTAGGATCTTCAAAACCTTTTTCCTCAGTTAATGACCACATGAAGTAATTAGACAGATATCTACCACCATCAATTTCATAATGGTTTCTGTAAAAATCATGTCTAGAATCTGGAGCTACTCTATTTGTTCCATATTGAAATTCAAAATCTTGTGCAGCTGATATAACATTTCCAGCAACACTATTCACACCAGACCAATCTCCTAAATTAAGATAGTATCTTAATTTAAGTGTGTTAGCTAATGCAGTCCAAGATGCATCACTACCTCCGTAAAAAAGGTCATTACCTGCATCTGCAACTGTATTGTCAAAATCACTAATTGCTTCGTCTAATAAAGCTAAAGCAGCGCTATAAACTGAAGCCGCATCATCAGCTTTTGGAGAAGGAACTGTTACTCCTTGACCCGCTTCTGAATAAGGAATATTTCCAAACAAGTCAACCAACACCATCATAGTGTATGCCTTCATTGTTTTAGCTGCGCCTTCGTAAGTTGGTAAGCCTTGATCTTGTGCTAATGCAATGATTGCATCTAGATCTGGAAATAAATCTGAATATGCTAAGTTCCAAGTAAAATTGAAAGTAGTTGGAGCAAAAGCATTGTTGTAAGTATTACCTCCTGTCATAGCCATTTGCCTAGAAACAGTTGCAGTAAGGTTACTTGCATTTTGATAAAAATCTTTGAAATCAAGTTGAGCTGCATTAAAGAATAGCCCGATCTCTGCATTTTCTGGAGTAACTGCATTTGGATTATCTAAATGATCCAAATTAGTTAACTCACAAGATGCAGACATAGCCACAATAAGCAGCGCTACAAATGATTTATATAAATATTTCATTTAATTGTCTGTTTTTGATTAGAAAGTAAAACTTAAAGTACCACCAAACGTCTTAGAAGTTGGTCCAGTAACAAAATCAAATCCTCTACCATTTCCAACTCCAAGGCTTAATACCTCAGGATCGAAATTGATACTTTCTGGGAAGTTTACAGCTTTATACCAAAGGTTTTGCCCTGATAATGTTAAAGCAACTCCACCAAATGGTGATTTGTCAATGACGTTCTTTGGCAATGAGAATGAAAGAGAAAGTTCTCTTAATCTTACATTCGTTGCATCAAATATTCTGTTTTCATCAAACCATACACCTGTATTTCTCCAGTATGCATCATTTGCTGTAACCTGAATGTCATTAGGTACTAAATTTCCGTCAGCATCTTCTTTTAATCCAGTAACAACCATAGGGATGAAACGGTCAAAACCAGTCTCTCCAGCAATACCTCTACCTGTTAAAGTTGAAGCAGTTGATCCCCAAATGTCACCACCTTGCTGCCAATCAAATTGACCTCTAAGTGTAATACCTTTAAAAGTAAAGTTATTGATAAAGTTAACTGTGAAATCAGGATTCGGGTCACCAATGATTCCTTGTTCAGGATCTCCTTGGTAAAGTCCATCTCCACCTACAATTGGTAGACCTGTTTCCTCGTCTCTTAAGATTCTTGATCCTTCGATCACACCGTAAGGCTGACCAGGAATACCAAAGTTACCTAAGAAACTTAAACCATCAATAAGTACTTTATCGATACCATCAGCAATAGACACAACTTCACTAATATTCTTTGTAAAGTTAGTTGTTAGGTCCCATTGAAAATCATTAGTTGAGATTGGAACTAAGTTTAATCCTAGCTCAATACCTCTATTATTCAATGTAGCTGAGTTAATTGTTGAATTAGTAAATCCAGTTGATGGATCTAACTCAAGATCGATAATAAGATCTCTTGAATCTTTATTGTATAAAGATAAATCGATTCCAATTTTGTTTTGGAGGAATTTACCTTCAACTCCAAATTCTATTTCAGTGTGCCTTTCCTCTGTTAAGTTTGGATTACCGAAGTTGTTATCAACTGTATTTGTATTAATCGTTGTACCACCTTCAGTTACAAACTGATTTGTGAAAGTTCCAAGAATGTTTCTTGTTTTGTATGGATCAGGATAACCTGCAGAAGTTCCATATCCTAATCTGAATTTCAAGTAGTTAATTCCATTACTGTTTTGCAATCCTGAGAAAGCATCAGTAGGAATAAATGCAATTGAAGCAGAAGGATAAAATACTGAACGGTTAGCTTCTTCCAAAGTAGAAGTCCAGTCATTTCTTGCTTGAACAGAACCATATAAGAAGTTCTTATAACCAGCAGTCAATGTACCGAAAACACCAATAGTATTTTCTACAAATTCATCTGAGAAAGTCAAGTGATTGATAAAGTTATCATGCGTAAACAAGCCTAAAACAAATTGCTGCTCACTTGAGATAAAGTTTCTATCTAATTGATCTCTTCTTAAGTTAATTCCAACAATACCATCTAAAGTAACATCACCAGCTAAAGCAAAATCATAATTCAATCTTGCATTTTGATCAGTGATTAAGTTTCTTCTGTTTGAAGTATACATAGAACCATCTGGTACTTGGATTCCTCCTTTATTGATCGTATAAACTTGTTTTTGGTTATACGTATCCATACCGAAACGATAAGTAGCACTTAATCTATCTGTAATAGGATAAGTCAAGTTCACATTTCCGAAGAAACGATTTACTTTTTCATTATCGTTAATATTATCAGATGTCCATCTTGGATTCTGTATAGAATTATTCGAACGATAATATACACTACCTCCAGTTAATGGATTCTCATATGGCCATCCAAAAAGATCGTGACTCACAGGAGTATATAATACATTCGAGAATAATGAAGCACCAGAAATAGGATTCGAGCTATAAATTGGTGCAGTTGGAGGAGTATTTCTATCTGAAGTAGTGAAATTAAATGTACCACCAATTTGCAACTTGTTATCTAAAGTTGAATTGATACCCATTCCAAAATTGTGTCTTGAAAGATTGTTATTAGGCACAAAACCTTCATCATTCAAAAATCCATAACTAAAATTCACTGATGTTCCATCAGAAACTCTGTTAGAGATATTTATAGACGTGTTACTTACAAGTCCTGTATCAAAAAACTCTTCTAGAGAATTTTGTGCAGCCCAAGGAATTCTTGTGTCTAATAATTCAGGGAATGCAGATCTAAAATTCGTTAATGAATAAGGGTGTACAATGGTACCTTCAGAGTTCAATCCGTATGAACCTCCATTGGTAATACCATTTACTTGAGTATTGAATGATTCAGTTCCACCAAATGGTGCTCCCCAGTTTGAAAAGGCATTAGATGCATCTTGTTGCCATCCGTTTCCATACAATTTTTGTGTTTCTGGAACACCAGATACCTGTGTTTGGAAAACTGATTGACTAACAGAAATCTCCATTTTTTTATCTAGAGATCCAATATCACCATTTTTAGTTGTAACAAGTACAACACCATTTCTACCAGCCTCTCCATATAGAACCGTTGCACTTAATCCTTTAAGTACACTGATTTCAGAAATCTGATTTGGATCAAGATCAAGAAACCTACTTGAAGCGGATGCACCACCAGAAGTAAATCCTCTATCACTATTGGTATCTGCATTAAAAGGAACACCATCTACTACGAAAAGTGGTTGGTTGTTACCAGTAATGGATGAATAACCTCTAATAATTACATTTGTTCCAGTTCCAGATAGGCCTGAAGTAGAGGTAATGTCAACACCAGGAACTTTTCCACGTAGAATACGTCCTACATCAGCCTCTGGTTTTAAAGCAACGTCTTTTTGTCCAATAGTTGTAACTGCGTATCCAAGGGCTTTTTTCTCCCGTTTGATACCCAGTCCTGTTACAACGACTTCGTCCAATTCAAGACCTTCGCTAAGGGTAATATTAATTACGCTTTCTGCGCCAAGAGTGATGTCTTGACCTGCGTACCCAGTATAGCTAATTTCCAATTCGCTAATACCAGCTGGAACTTCTAAGGTATAGTTACCGTCAAAATCTGTAACAGTTCCTATAGTTGTTCCTTTTGCGATAACATTGGCACCAATTAGTGGCTCGCCAGAGCTATCAACGATTGTTCCCGATACAGTTCTTTGAGCCAGCGCTGTCGCCACTCCAAAAACCATCAAAAACAAAAACAATGAAAGTTTTTTCATAAGAGTACATTTTTAATTAAATACATTCTGATTAGAATATTAAAATTAGAAAATTTAACCGAAAGTTAATGATATGTTAAAAGGATTCTTACCTCCAATAAACGCCATAAATCCACAAACGCTTCTAGCAATGCTTGATTTATTTAATAAAATCAATCATTTTGGCTTGAAAAGCATTGAATTACAGCTGATTATTTGGTTCAAAAAAAAGCATTTTTTATTAATAAACTGTTAAGAAAATTGAATTTTCTCTGACAATTGTCTTTGATACATCTGGATACTATTTTCTAATCCAAAATATAATGCATCAGAAATAAGTGCATGTCCAATAGAAACTTCAAGTAATTTTGGCACTTGATCCTTGTAATATTTAAGATTTTTCAAGTTCAGATCATGGCCAGCGTTGATGCCTAGACCTAAGCTATTGCAGACATGAGCTGTTTCAGTATGTGCAGCCACTGCAGCTTCTTTGTTTTGATGGTATTTTTTTGCATACAAGCCTGTATAAAATTCAATTCTATCAGCCCCAATTTTTGCAGCAGCTTCAGCCATTTTGATTTCTGGATTTAAGAACAAACTCACTCTAACTCCAGCGGTCTTGAAACTACTTATTATATCAGTCAAAAATGAAGCATTTTCAATGGTATCCCAGCCCGTATTTGAAGTTAATACTCCTGGTGGATCAGGAACCAAAGTGCATTGAGTTGGCTTTTCTAATAATATCATGTCAATGAACCTTTGATTTGGAAAACCTTCAATGTTGAATTCCGTAGTATTAACTGCCTTCAGTTTTGGAATATCATCATACCTTATATGACGTTCATCAGGCCTAGGATGCACTGTGATACCATCTGCACCAAAAGCTTCACAATCCTTTGCTACTTGGACCAAATCTGGCAAATCTTCTCCTCGAGAATTCCTGATCAATGCAACTTTATTGATATTTACCGATAGCTTTGTCATATTCATTAATTAAAGATCAAATTTAGCTAATAAAGATCAATGCCTTCATTTTTAGTTCATAGATTCTCTAAACAAATTGGCACTATCATACTGTTAATTTTTATTGGCATTATGGCCTCTGGATTATTTATGTTCATTTCTGGATTTGCCAATCCAGAAATACTTGGTACTAGCAGAAATGAAGCTCCCTCAAATGCTCAATTTATGAAGCTATACTTAGCTTTCAGCCATTGCCTAGGATTTTTATTACCTGCATACTTTTTTGGATTGATTTTCTATCCAAATACGATAAAATCATTTTATAAAATTGAAAAATATCCACTGAGCATTATAGCTGCATTGTCTTGTATTTTTCTATTCGCTAGTTACCCGATCATAGGTTTTAGTGCAGAAATAAATTCTTACTTTCCTATTGGTGCTGAACTTAAATCTATGGAGTCGCATAGTTTAGATCTGCTCCAAAATATTCTAGGCATGAATCATCTTGGCGATCTGTTAATTAACCTAATCATCATTGCTATCATTCCTGCTATTGGTGAAGAGTTGATTTTCAGAGGAGTTATTCAACAATTATTAAGCAAACGATTTAACAAGCCTATACTTGCAATTTGGATTGCATCGATTCTATTTAGTGCTTTGCATCTTCAAGCTGGATCATTTTTTCCGAAAATGGCTCTTGGAATTTGCTTCGGCTATTTGTTCTATTTAACTGGAAATCTTTGGATTTCAATTTTGGCTCATTTTACCAATAATGCCCTTCAAGTGATATCTATATATGTTGTCCCAAAGGATATGCTTGAGTCGATGATTGAAAACAATAATCCAGAGAACTTACAGCTTATTCCGTGGTGGGCCATAATAATATCAATAATCCTCTTATATTTCCTGAGTGAATTGATTAAGAAGATGGTAAATGAAGAACATGTCTAAATCTAATCTAGTAACTCGAGTACTTACTGCTATTCCTTTAGGTGCAACGATCATTGGATGTATTTTATGGGGTAGTATAAGCTTTGATGTGCTCTTGGCTCTTATTGCGTTTTTCTGTTTTTATGAATATCAGCAAATCTGTTTGCCTAGTCTTAATACTGGACAAAGAATTTTCTTTGCAAGCATTGTAGTGATTACTCTTATAGCTAATTTATATATTCCAAAACAAGCACGATGGAGTTTGGGTTTTTCGCTTAGCATTTTTCTCCTATCGGTATTGTTTATCATTTTTCAAATGCGATCCGATCACAAAAAGACCCTATCAAATAGTTCCTTATTTGCTTTGGGCTTAGTCTACATACTGGTACCTATGAGGTACTTTCATATCATTTGCAATGAAAGTGATGTTTACAAACCAGCTATTGCATTGGGTATATTTTTGTTGATTTGGGCTGGAGATGTATTCGCCTATTTCATTGGTAAAAATTTTGGTAAAAATTTAATTGCACCGCTAATTTCACCAAAGAAGACTTGGGAAGGAAGTATTGGTGGTATCATTGGGATTGTCATCATTGCGTTTAGTTTTAATTATTTTAAGGTCAGCCTATTATTTACAGAATGGTTGATTATTGGAATTATCATTTGGATTTTTGGTACTCTAGGTGATTTCTTTGAATCAGCTCTTAAAAGATCAGTGGGAATAAAAGATTCTGGGACCATTTTACCAGGTCATGGAGGATTCTTAGATCGCTTTGATTCTTTGCTTTTTGCGGTGCCTGTGATTGCTTTGTATTTCCAGTGGTTTAAATAACTATTTTAAAACCCATGAGATTTGCTTTCAAATTAGTTATTGCTTATTCATACAATTTATCAGCGATAAGCTATTTTGATTCCTTAACTTTATCAAATATTATTTAAGCTAGAAATTTGAGGTAACATGAGAATACACAAAGAGGGAGTAAGCTACATTTGGACCTTTGGAATCTTATTAATCTTAACAATCATTTGGATGATCGTGGCAAAATCAATTTGGATTACACCTTTGATTTTAATTGCCTTATTCTTTTTCATTTTTTCTTTAAACTTCTTCAGAAATCCTGAAAGAAAAATACCTGTTTCTGATCCGTCATTTATATATGCACCCGCAGATGGAAGAGTGGTTGTCATAGAAGAAGCGCAAGAGTCAGAATATTTCAAAGACAAAAGAATTCAAGTTTCCATATTCATGTCTCCTTTAAATGTGCATGCCAATAGAATGCCGATTGGAGGTGAAATAAGCTATTCTAAATATCATGAAGGAAAATACCTTGTCGCATGGCACCCTAAGTCATCAACTGAGAATGAGCGATCGACGGTTGTTGTATCCAATCATAAAGCTGAGATATTGATGCGTCAAATTGCTGGTGCGGTGGCAAGAAGAATAAAGACCTATGTTGCACAAGGAGATCAAATGAATCAAGGAGACGAAATGGGATTTATAAAATTTGGATCGAGAGTTGATTTATTTCTACCTCTTGGTACTGACATACAAGTATCACTAGAACAACATGTGGAAGGCAATACTACTGTGATCGGCAAATTACCTTAAGGCAAGATTCTCAATTGTCGAATTTTTCTTTCAATTGAATTTCCATATAAATCATCATAGCAATAAGGCATACTACCAACACGGCTCCTCCTGCCATAATTGCGGTCACTTGATCATAAAGCAAATATGCAAGCACTTGGACGGCAGATGTAAAAATGCCAATCATGCACATCAAAAAGGCTGAATACTTATTTGCATAATCCCAAGCTTCTTGGCTTTTCATAGACCTAGGGGTTCTATAGCCATAAATTTTATTGATTTTTTTAGGTGGATTCGCCCAAAAATAATAGCCTAATCCCGCCATAAGGGGCCCCATCAATAATTGACTTAAGAATAAAATCATTTCTCTATTCTTTTTCTTCTTCTTGTTTTTGTTGTACTTCTGGTTTCATTTGAGGAAAAAATAGCACCTCTTGAATAGATGATTGATTGGTCATTAACATTACCAAACGATCTATCCCAATCCCTAAGCCAGATGTGGGAGGCATACCATATTCCATAGATCTAAGAAAATCCTCATCCAAGGCCATAGCCTCATCATCTCCCCTTTCTGCTAATTTCAACTGATCCATAAATCTTTCTCTTTGGTCAATTGGATCATTTAACTCGGTATACGCATTGGCAATTTCTTTACCATTCACAAACAATTCAAAACGCTCAACCAAGCCTTCCTCTGTTCTATGTTTTTTTGCAAGGGGTGTCATCTCAATTGGGTAATCTGTGATGTAAGTAGGTTGAATCAGTTGAGCTTCGACCAACTCACCAAATATTTCATCAATTAACTTACCTCTACCCATGGTTTCATCCACATCTATATGTCGCTTTTTACATTCAGCATACAAAGCAGCCTCATCCATTCCAGAAATATCTAAACCTCCGTATTCGTTGATAGCATCGTACATAGAAATTCTTTTGTATGGGGCTTTAAATTCGATGGTTTGTTCTCCTACTTGCAATGCGGTTTTACCATGTAGGCCCACGGCAATATGTTCTATCAAAGTTTCGACCATCTCCATCATCCAGATATAATCTTTGTATGCCACATATATTTCCATCGCTGTAAACTCTGGATTATGCGTGCGGTCCATTCCTTCGTTACGAAACATCTTAGCAAACTCATAAACACCATCAAAACCGGCAACAATCAATCGCTTCAAATACAATTCATTCGCAATCCTCATGAAAAGCGGAATATCCAAAGCATTATGATGTGTTTCAAATGGCCTTGCAGCAGCACCACCGTGAATGGGTTGCAAAATGGGTGTCTCTACTTCTAACCAATTTTTCTCATTGAAAAAATTACGCATCAAAGTGATCAACTTCGAACGCTTTAAAAAGATGTCTCGATATTGCGGATTAACCGTTAAATCAACATATCGTTGTCTATATCTCAACTCTGGATCGGTAAATGCGTCATGAACATTTCCTTCATCATCCGTCTTTACAATCGGCAAAGGTTTAACAGATTTACTTAATAAGGTGAGCTCTGTAACATGAACCGAGGTTTGACCTGTTTTTGTTTTGAACGCATAGCCTTTCACTCCAATGTAATCTCCTATATCAAGTAGTTTCTTAAACAGTTTATTATATAAGGTCTTCTCTTCGTCATGAGCGATGTCATCTCTAGACACATAGATCTGAATTCTGCCTGCGCTATCTTGCAATTCAGCAAAAGAAGCTTTCCCCATAATACGTTTTTGCATTAGCCGCCCAGCAATACAAACTGTTTTATAATCGTCAGGATCAGTTTCAAATCCTTCTAGGATTTCTTTTGACAAATGACTTACAGGGTACAACTCAGGTGGATAGGGATCGATACCTAATTCTCTTATTTGTTGCAGAGATGCCCTTCTTATTTCTTCTTGTTCACTTAATTGCATGTATAATTCTTTATAAGCATGCAAAAATAATTAAATTGAGTAAGCATTAAAGATTTATGTTACTTTATGATTAATTAACATATGACTTGGACTAAAAACTACAATTAATTTTATTTTTACATTCTAAAATTATTTTTATCCAACCGTATGACTAAGGGTTCAATCCTCCCCAACCTTATTGAACCAATGTTAAGATATGTTACATTTCTTAGCACCTTTGTCTGTGCACTAATTTTTGGAAATCACATCCATGCACAAACCATACTAGAACAAGGTGATATTGTAATAGTAGGTGTCAACTCAAATAATGGCGGCTGTGGTGTCAACACAGAAGATGTGATAACATTTTTATGTTTCAAAGACATTGAGCCAGGCACAACTTTTACCATTACAGATAATGGCTGGTCCAACTGCAATAATGGCTTTTGGTCAGACAATGAGGGTGTCTTAGATTTTACGTATTCTGCCTCATCAACACTCCCAAGTTGCACTCCATTCGAATTGCGTTTTGTTTCTGAGGCTTCCACCATGGCAGACAATCCTGATTGGACAGTAACTCGTCCTGCCGGTGCAAACTTTCTACAATTTTTAAATTTAAATTCTAGTGGAGACCAATTGTATATTCTAGCTGGCGGAAATTGGGTTGATGGAGATGGAGGAACGGCACAAACAAATTCTTCCACATATGACGGAGATGTTTTATTCGGATTCAATACAACCTCTACTTGGGTCTCTAACTGTGATACAGAAGATTCTGAGCTACATCCAAATGTCGACCCTTGCTATTTTATGAATCCTACTTCAGGAGTTACCAATTTCATAAAATACACTGGGCCTTCTGGACCATTAAGTCAATTAGAATGGATAAATCTCATAAGCGATCCTGCAAACTGGACCAGTTATTCAGATTGCACAAGCTATAATGGATCATCCTCGCCTAGCTTTGGATGTTCTCCTAGCAATATGTCGATTTCTTGCAGTCCATGCAGTGGCTGTGGTCCATTTCTATCAGAACTTACATTTAATCTCCCTGCACTTGGAGGCCCCTTTGACATCACCTATTCAGACGGCACAACTACTGGCACATTCGTAGGCGCTAGTGATGGGGATAATGCCAACTGGAATGTCAATATGGACTCAGAAGTCATTTTCATTGAAGTCATTGGTGCAAACGGATGTCCCATTTATGCCAATTTTGATGGAGGTGCCGTCTTTACGGTCAACGATCAACCGACTATAGATCCTATAGCTGATGTTACGATTTGTATAGGTGATGACATCATGGACTATGTCGACATCAATGGTTCAGACCTAACAGGAAATGAAGGTTTTTATAGCAGTCAAGGAGGTGTTGACCCTGTTATTTCTGTGACAGTTTCTGGAACCTACTACGCTTATGATGGAGTAGCTGGCTGCGATGATGAAGAAGCATTTTTCATTACGATTGAAGACCTAGATGCTGGAACCAATGGTAGTATTGATATTTGTGATGATGGATCAAGCACGACATATGATCTTTTCGATCAGCTAGGCGGCAGTCCCGACAATACAGGAACTTGGAGCCCTACTCTATCCGGAGGACACTTAGGAACTTTTGACCCTAACACTGATGCCGCTGCAACCTATACCTACACTGTATCAGGGAGTGGTGTTGCTTGCTTCCCAGTTTCTGCAGATGTAGTTGTCACTTTAGATCAAGCTCCAGATCCAGGGATGGACAACACCATTGATCTGTGCAGCAACGACCCAAGTTTAAATTTAATTGATCAGTTACTAGGAACACCTCAAGGAGGAGGTAGCTGGAGTCCAAGTCTTGGCGGTGGAGATCAAGGCACTTTTGATCCGTCAACTGATGCAGCAGGACAATATACATACACGGTAAGCACAAGTGGAAATTGTCCAGATGAAAGTGCTATTGTCACTGTCAGTATTGAAACTGCCCCAGCTAATATTATTGGTGGAAGTGCAAGCGTTTGTAGCGGATCAAATAATAACAGTTTAGATTTAATTGCCAATATAAGTTGATATGTAGCTGGAGGTACTTGGGATGATGGAGGCCTTGGATTGGATTTTTCCAACCCAGCAGATGTCGACTTTTCTAATGCAACTCCTGGAGGCCCTTACGACATAACTTATACTTTAGATGGCATCAATTGCAACGATGCCGTAGCGACTATTATGATCACCGTTGGTGGTGTTCCCGATATCAGCATTGTACCACCAAGTGCTATTTGTAATGGAGAAGATTTTACTTTAAGTGATCTAGTCGTTAATGATAACAATTCCAATATTGGAACGATCACTTACCACTCAGGAACACCTGCAAATAACACCAACGAAATTACAGGCAATGTGTCTCCAACTACTAGCACGACGTATTATGTTTTAAGCACTACTCCTGAAGGTTGTACTGATGAAGAAAGTTTTTTGCTGGATGTGATAGATGACCCAATGAACAATACGCCAATCGTAAATCAAATTACCGATTGTCTTAATGCAAATGGTAGCATTGAGGTTTTACCTGTAGCAAATTCCTATCTATACTCTATAGATGGAGGCCTTAACTGGGATCCCAATAATGTATTTACGGGATTAAGCAATGGGACTTATACCGTATTGACCATGCAGGGAATTTGTGTTTCTTCTAACTCATTTACCATCACCATTGACCCACTTACTCCACCAAGTATTTTGACACAAAATACCAATGTTACAGATTGCGGAGGTGATGATGGAACTATCACTGTAACACCTGATGACCCTACTTATGAGTATTCCATAGATAATGGTCTAACATGGCAAAGTTCAAATATATTCATGGATCTGACGGCTGGCAATTATGATGTGCTCGCTAGAGTCGGTGCTACAACGAATTGTATTTCTAATTTGTCTCAAGTGGTTATTTCAGAACCAGATGCACCAACGAATATCAGCTTTGAAGTAATTCAACCATGTAACAATGACGGCCAAATTACAATCAATGCTTCAGGAACTGACTTAGTATACGCTATTGATGGATTGAATTATCAGTCCTCTAATATCTTCGATAATCTTTCAGCTGGCAATTATCCTATTAGTGTATCAGTATTGGATGCGCCTAATTGTGCAGTAAGTTTTGGAAGTGCACAATTAGCTAACAATTCTCTTAATGCCAACCAAATCAATCTTATCTGTGATGGCTCAGGAGGATTTGAAATAGAAGGGTCAGCCAATCTGACATTTGGAAATCCAAGCAATGAATATTTTGTCGATTACAATGGCATTTCGGGGCCTTTTAATTACGGCACTAATTTCACTTTGACAGGATTGCCTGCAGGACAAAATATTTCAATTAGTGTTTACGATGGCGACAATAATTCGTGTGTTGATGTTCTCAACTTAGGACCTTTGGATCCATGTGCTTCTGAATTTCAATACAATTTGGCTTGCGATGATGGCAATTCAGCGACCGTGATGGACTCTGTAACCATGGGTTGTAATGGTGTCTGTATTCCTTGTGCAGGTATAAACTTAAACTGCTCACTAAGTGTCGACATATTCAATCCACAAGCTTGTGATGATAATGGAACTCCGTCAGACCCTAGCGATGACCTACTTTGTTTTGAGATGAATGTAAGTGCCATAAATGGGGGAAGTTCTGGTACTTATGATTTGACTATTGGATCAAATACCTATGGACCATTTAGCTACGGGATACTCGAAAGTTTTTGTCTGAATGCTGATGATAATACTTACACTTTCATTTTTACAGATACCGATGATGCAGGTTGTTCAAACTCAGATCTCTCTGTGACGCTGTTTACATGTTCATCTACTTGTGACATTACTGATGCACAATTAAACAATGTCATTTGCAATGATAATGGCACCCCTTCTGATGATTCTGATGACTTTATCACTTTCACCATAAATCCATTGGCATTCAATAATGGCACGAATTATATACTTACTGCAAATAATGGTAATGTAACGCCTTCAACTGGAAGCTATGGTGTTCCAAGCAGTTTTGATTTACAAACAGGAAGTGCTGGTGGAGGAGATGTAACTATAACTATTACAGATGCGGATGACGCAACTTGCTTTATAAATATAACAATACCTGACCCAGGCACTTGCTCAGGATCTTGTAATATTACTGATGCGCAATTAGGCCCCATCATCTGCGATGATAATGGAACTCCAAGTGATCCAACTGATGATTTTTTGAGTTTCGAACTTAATCCTATTGGAGATAACTTAGGCGCTACTTATTCTGTGATCGGACCAAACGGCTCTGTCTTTCCATTCAATGCAAACTATGGATCTGCTACTGCATTCATGTTTGATCCAGGAAGTGCAGGAGCGGGGAATGTTGTGATTACCATCATCGACAATGACGATGCAAGTTGCACCATAGATGTTACCATAGTCGACCCAGGATCATGTTCTTCGGATTGTGGAATCAGCCTCGTAAGTTATACTGAACTCTGTAATGATAATGGAACTCCTGCAGATCCTTCTGACGATTTTTATATTATAACCTTAGACGCTAATGCAAGCAACCCGGGAGTCAGTAATTCTTACACTGTAGATTTCAATGGAATCATTAATACGTTTACTTATGGGACTGTAAATAATAGTTTTAATGTCCCAGCAGATGGGAACTCTTATACCATTCAAATTTTTGACACAGACGACAACAGCTGCGGCTTTACACAGAGTACTTCAAACTTAGACAACTGCTCAGGAGCCTGTGGCATCTTTCTCGTTAATTATACTGAACTGTGTAACGACAATGGAACTCCAGCCGACCCATCTGATGATTTTTATATAATCAACGTTGATGCAGATGCAAGTAACCCAGGAGTTAGCAATAGCTATACTGTAGATTTAAATGGCACATTAAATACCTTTACATATGGGACAACAAATAACCAGTTAAGCTATCCTGCAGATGGAACAACACACAATATTCAAATTTATGATACTGATGACAACAGCTGTAGTATAAATCAGACATCAAATGTTTTGTCACCATGTTCCTTTGATTGTGGAATTAATGTTTCGGTATTCAGTTTCATATGTAATGATAATGGAACTGGCACTGACCCTTCTGATGATTTTATTGAAGTTACTATCGTAGTAGACAATACTAATCCTGGTCCATCAAATGAGTTTAATGTTAGCTTTCTTGCTTTTACATTTGGTCCATTTCCTTACGATGTTGGAGGCTCTTTCAATGTACCTGCCATTGGTGGCAGTTTTACCGTTAACATATTAGATGAAGACGACCCATCATGTGCGACAACAGCTTTACTTGGACCTCTGGATACCTGTTCCGATGAATGTGTCTTGACTATCAATCAAGCTTTTTTTAGTTGTGATGACAATGGAACAAATGCAGATCCTTCTGATGACTTTTATACGATAACTGTAAATGCAAGTGCCATTAATCCAGGAAACTCAGGACAATACAATGTGATCATAGGTGCAGATACTTTTGGCCCTTTTAACTACAATGTAAATGGTAGTTTTACACTCCCTGCAGATGGCAATTCACCAACTTTAGTATTTGAAGATTTAGATGATGCTAGCTGTACTGATCAGACACAAATAGGTCCACTAGATGCATGCTCTACGAATTGTGATATTGATGGAGCTGCAAGCATAATTTGTAATAATAACAATACAGAAGGTGATCCTTCAGATGACTTTTATGTCATAACAGTAACTGCTACTGGAACTAACCAAGGTGCTTCCAACCAATATATTGTTAGTGATGGAATCAATACCTATGGTCCATATGACTATGCCATTGGTGGGATATTTAATCTTCCTGCAGATGGCTCAAATATCAACTTAAGTTTCTTCGATGTAGATGATAATGCATGTTTAGACAATGTCTCAATCGGCCCTCTAGATCCGTGTTCGCTTGGCTGTTCATTAAACATCTTAACCAGTGAATTTATATGCGACGATAATAACACTCCTTCAGATCCCACAGATGACTTTTATAATATTTTAGTGAATGCTGAAGCTTTCAACCCAGGAATCACTGGAGAATTTTTTGTAGATGTCGGAGCAGATACCTACGGTCCATTTTCTTATAATGCTGGTGGTAGTTTCACCTTAGCTGCAGATGGAAGCAATGTAAATTTAGTTTACTATGACATCTCTATCAATACTTGCTCTGCTTCAGTAAATATTGGACCTCTTGATAACTGCTCCTCTGAATGTGACATACAAATAACACAATTGGATTGGAATTGCAATGATGGAGGTACGCCTAATGACCCTAGTGATGATCAATATCAACTCAATGTGAATGCCACCGGAAACAATTTTGGAGTATCAGAAAACTTTACGGTGACAATTAACAATGTTGTTTATGGTCCCTTCCAATATGGACTTGGAGGCAACTTCTTGATTCCTGCCGATGGACTGAGTCCAGATGCAATTTTTGAAGATGTTGACCTAGCAGGCTGTGGAGATATGCAAAACATTGGTCCATTAGATGCTTGCAATACAAACCCATGTTCTATTGAGGAAAATGATTTGGAGGTAGTTTGCAATAACAATGGAACACCTACGGATCCAAGTGATGACTTTTTCACTATTAATTTTAATATCAGCGCAACTAATGGTGGCAATTCAAATCAATTTAATGTTGACTTTGAAAGTGATATTTATGGACCTTTCCCTTACGATGTTGATACATTCATCAACGTTAGCATAGCAACTAATGGCTTAGTCACTGACATCAGCTTTTTTGATATTGATGATTTGAGTTGTTCCCTTGATGAAGCCCTCCCCCAACTCAACACCTGTTCTAATGATTGTGATTTTACAACGAGTAGCTTCGAAATGATTTGTAATGACAATGGAACTGCAAATGATGACACAGATGATTTTTACGAGATCAATTTCAACATGATTCTTGAGAATGAGCAAGCGACAAACAACTTTAACATTGAAATAGGAGCTCAAACATTTGGTCTATATTCTTCCAACACCAATCATACTTTGATTCTTCCAGCTGATGGTTCAAGTCCAGAATTATCATTCGTTGAATTTGATAACGCTTGTGACTTTGATACCATCATAGGTCCACTTAATCCTTGCACTGATATTTGTGTTTTGACCATAGATCAATTTACTGCACTCTGTAATGATAATGGAACGCCCAATGATCCACTTGATGACTTTTATGATATTACGGTATCTGCAAGCAGCGTGAATCCAGGAAGCTCAAACAGTTATTTTATTAGCAGTGGATTTGGTCCATTCGATTATGGAGTGACAGAACAAATAACTTATCCCGCGGATGGCTCAACGGTGAACTTTATTTTTACCGATGCGGATATTCCAGCTTGTACCGATAATATTAATTTTGGACCTTTTGATCCTTGCAATGCCAATTGTGAGCTTCCTGTGATTACAGATGTTTTATATAGCAACCCAAATCAGTGTGGTGTAAATGATGGCAGTATCGACATCACAGCAACAGGAAATAATTTGACGTATTCCATTGATGGAGGAATCACTTTTTCAAGCAACAATGTATTCCCCGATCTATTTGATGGCACTTATGATATTATCGTAATGTCTGGAAATGACCCAAATTGTATTACTGCATGGAGTGGCCCAATTGTGCTGGATGCCCCAGCATTTGATTTTGTTATTCAATCTAATATTGCAGACCCTGACTGCGATGGCAATCCAGGAAGTATTGAAATTCTTATTCCAGCAAACATTCAAAATGCACAATATTCTATTGATGGAGGCTTGACTTTCCAAAGCAGTCCTTTATTCCCAAGTGTGACTAATGGTTCTTATCAATTAGTGGTCTCAGTCATAGGAGATCCAAGTTGTTTTGTGATGAGTCCGACTTTTGATTTACTCCAGCCTGCTGTCCCAGAAGTCAACTTAGTTTCATTTGAATGTTTCAACAATGGAACGGCAGATCCTTCAGATGATTATTATAGATTTGAGTTTGATGTGTTTTCTAATAATCCAAATTCAATTGGATCTTACACTACAGAACTCACGAATCCACCTACTATTTTAGGCTCTTCGTTTTATGGTCAAAATTACATTGTTCAATTTTTAGCTGATGGCACTTCTCATGGAATCGAATTTTATGAAAGTGATGCTCCTGGCTGTTCTGTCTTGTTCAATTCAATCCCACTCATACCTTGTTCTGATTTAAATTTTTGCAATGAAAATATAACTGGGACTCTTTGTCCATCAGATACTATGATTATAGCTGGAAGCATTTATGACATCAATAATTTAACAGGTATAGATACAGTCCTTTCAAATAATATCAATGAATGTGACACCATTTATAATATTCAATTAACAGCGAGTACAAATGATTTGATCTTCGAAACCATTGATGCAGTTTGTATCAATGATGAACTTTTAGGATCTATTAATATATTCTCGCTTAGTGGAGCTGGGCCCTACTTTTATTCATTGAACAATGATGTAATGCAAAGCTTAGCTAACAACTTCCCAGTTAGCATAGATAACATTCCACCAGGGACAGGTAGTATATTTATCATGGACGGCAATCAATGTCTTTATGAGTATCCTTATACCATTGGGGAATCAATAATAGACTATACGGTAAGTGCTAATGACATTACTGGAGTCATGATTGGAGACACTGTATTTCTTGAAAATTCAGCCAACTTCAACTACGATCAGATTTCATGGACGAATAATACTGATTTATCATGTAACGATTGCCCAATCCCTTTTTGGGTAGTTACAGGTAATCAGTCATTTAGTGTGACCTATACAGATGGTAATGGATGCAGCGCTACAGGCACCATAAACGTATTCATAGATGCTGATGAAACAAAATATTACATTCCAAATATGTTTAGCCCTAACAGTGATGGCATCAATGATTACTTCACTGCATATTCTAAAAATGCCTCAGATATCATACTTGAGATGCACATATATAATCGATGGGGTGATGTCATTTTCGAAAAAAATAATTTCAATACCAACAACGCACCAGAAGGATGGGATGGAACATTTAAAGGACTTAAACTTAATCCTGACGTTTTCGTTTATCATATTATCATAGAGGGAAGCGATGGCATCAGAAGCGCTCTTTCTGGAGATGTAACTATCATTAGATAATCTTTTTAAATATCTAATTCCTATCGAATTAAAAATTGCTTTTGCTCCCATTTATAAATATCAATTGCCGGATGGTCATCGGTTTCCAATGGACAAATATGAACTCTTGCCTCAGCAATTAATGCTTGAAGGAACCGTCGAAGAACATCAATTTTTTAGCCCTGGATTTTTAACTGATGAGATCATTCTACTGACGCATAGTAAAGACTATTTAGATAAACTAAAAAATCTTACGCTCAGTAAAAAAGAAATAAGAAGTATTGGTTTCCCTGTGCGCTCGGACCTTATTCACAGAGGTCGCTGTATTGCTCAAGGGACCATTGATTGTGCAAAATATGCCATCGATAATAGTGTTTCATTAAATATTGCTGGAGGCACACATCATGCTTATTCAGATCGAGGTGAAGGTTTTTGCATCTTTAATGATTTTGCTATTGCCTCAAATTATTTATTACATGAACGACTTCTAGAAAAAATTCTAATTATTGATTTAGATGTTCATCAAGGGAATGGAACAGCAGCAATATTTCAAAATGAACCAAGGGTGTTCACTTTGAGTTTTCATGGCAAAAACAATTATCCCTTAAGAAAAGAACAATCAGATTTAGATGTTGCATTGGAAGATCACTGCAAGGATGATACATACTTGCAGGCAATGGATCATCATATTCCTCAAATCATAAAACAAGAAAAGCCAGATCTCATATTTTACTTATCAGGTGTTGATATTTTAGCTGTAGACAAGCTTGGTAGACTATCCTTAAGTATCGAAGGTGCGAAAGAAAGAGATCGCTTGGTTTTTCAATGGGCAAAAGATTTCAAAGTCCCTATTGCAGTAAGTATGGGAGGCGGCTATGCTCCAAATATTGCCACCATAATAGAAGCACATGCGAATACCTTCAGGATGGCTACAGAAATATTTGGGTATTAAATTATTAAAAAATATCTGGTTCTATAATTTTAAATTGCACTGTGAATAAGTCCTTAAATGAATACTATGTTGATGTCTTACTGCCTCTGGCATTGGAAGGCACGTTTAGCTATTCCGTACCTACTCCTTTGGTGGAAAGGATTGCGAAAGGACAAAGAGTTGAAGTGATATTCGGGACTTCAAAATTATATGGTGCCCTCGTCTATAAGGTTCATCAAAACAAACCAAAATACAAGAAGATTAAAGCTATTCTCAACATCATTGATGAAAAGCCTATTATCAATGAACAACAATTTACTTACTGGGAATGGATCGCATCATACTACATGTGCTCTTTAGGTTTAGTGATGCAGGCTGCACTGCCCAGTCATTATTTATTAAGCAGTGATGCATATGCATTTTTACAAACAGACAATGATCTTTTAGAAGAAGCACTTAGCCTTGAAGAAGAAATTATTTACAGAGCATTGCGCAAAGATGAATTTGTCAAAACGCATGATTTGAAAAAACTGTTGGGTAAAAAATCCATCTTAGGTTTGCTCAGAGCGATGACAGAGAAAAAGTGGATAAGGACTTCTCACCACATTCAAAAAACCTACAAATCCAAAACACAAAAATTCATTAGACTGCACCCAAGCTTGGATGATGATCAGCTGAGCAACATCTACGAAATTGATCTAAGAAGAGCTGCTAAACAACAAGAGGCCCTCTTAGCCATCATTGAAGCAAGTGAAAGCCAAAAAGAAATTGCTAGGACATCCCTCGCCCATATTAAGTCAAATATCCTAAAGGCTCTTGAAGAGAAAAATATTATTGTTTTTATTGATCGTGTGGTGAGTCGAATTGAAACAGAAGAACCTACAAAAAAAGTAAATTTCAGTGGTGTCAAGATAGACCCTAAGCAACAAAAGAAAATTAAGAATTTACTAAAAAAAGATGCAGTACAATTACTTAACGACGCTGAATTAATCCCCTACCTATATGCAATAAATAAAAAATATCAACCAGGCGAGCAAACGCTAATCTTAATTCCAAATATAGATTTTGAACATGAGGCATTAACTATTATTCAAAATGAATATGCTAATGATTTCATCTTTCAAAACTCAAAACAGGGAAACGATGTGAGATATGAAATCTGGGATAAAGTGCAAAAAGATGTACGTTTTATTATTGGTACTCGATCTTCATTATTCTTACCATTCAAAAATTTAAAACACATCCTCCTTCTTCAAGAACATGATCCCGCTTATAAACAATTTGATCCAAGCCCAAGGTATCATGCAAGGGATGCAGCAATCATATTAGCACATCAACTAAAGGCAAAAATTTGTTTATTCAGTAATACACCCTCTTTTGAAAGCCTTCTAAATAATCATCAAAAAAAATACCTTTCTCTTCAAAAGGCAGAAAGTAATAATCTGGGGAATGAGATCGAATTAATTGATTTACAAAAGGCTGCAAAACAAAGAGCCCTTGACGGTAGCTTTAGCAAGAAATTGACAAAGGAAATTGCGACAGCATTAGAACAAAATGCTCAAGTAATCATAATCAAAAATAGAAGAGGATATGCTCCAGTCTTAATCTGCAAAAATTGTGACTGGAAGGCAAGCTGTCCAAATTGTGACGTTAAGTTAACCTATCATCAATTTAGCAAAAAATTTATCTGTCACTATTGTGATTATAAAGCACGATACATTCCTACTTGTAAAGAATGCCAAAGCACAGATTTAGAGCTCAAAGGATTTGGAACACAAAAATTAGAAGAAGAACTCGAACTTATTTTTCCTATGGCAAAAATCCATAGAGTTGATTCAGATACGGCTTCGGGACGCAAACGATTTCAGATCATTCAAGAAAAATTTCTAGCTAAAAAAATTGATATTCTTGTAGGCACACAATTAGCAGCGAAGATGATTAACGCATCCTCTTTAAAACTCATTGCTTTTGTAAGTGGAGATCAAATGATTAACCGCCCTGATTTTAGATCAGAAGAAAAAGCTTTTCAGTATATCCAAAGTCTTTTAGAAAAGAAAGGAGCGCAAACGAAAGTCTTAATACAAAGTTGGAATCCTGAGCAGGCATTTTACCATTCTATAAAAGGCTCTGATTATTATAATTTTGCGTTTAAGCGCATGAGAGAGCGACAATTATTTCATTACCCTCCTTTCGTACGCATGATCCATCTCACACTTAAACATAAGGAAAAAAGCATTGCAGAAAGAGCTGCTCACTTAATGGTAGTATTCCTCAAAAAGAAATGGGGTGATCGAATACAAGGTCCTATCACTCCATCAATAGAAAGAATGTTTGGAAGATATCATGTTGATGTAGTTATCAAACACGAAAAACAAAGAGACAAAATGGAGGGAATTAAAAAGAGTATTTACGAAGCAAATTTGTTTCTTACAAAACAATCGGACTTGAAATCTGTTAGAATTTCAATCAATGTTGATCCCCAATAATATCGAAGCCTTAATTTTTATTTCATTAAATAATACTTGAATGCCACACATCACCTTAGAGTGCACTAGTAATGTAAACATGGATTTTCAATCCTTTTTTAAAGAGCTTGCGGATGGTTTAATTGCAACAGGACATGCACCGCAAATGGGCATCAAGTGCCGTCTACAGCAATCAGATGTCTATTACATCATTGATGGCGATGAAAATTACAAAATGGCAAATCTTCTCATTCGCTTAAGAGAAGGAAGGTCCAAAAAAGTCTTAGAAAGTTTTTCGAATATCGGCATGGGACTTCTACAGAAATATTTACAACAAGATGTTTTAGACAAGAAGGTCATTTTGTCCACTGAAATTAAAGAACTAAAAAAAGGGATTGATCTCACTAAAAATGCTATCAGGTAGCATCTCTATTTTAATAAGGCAGTTACAGAGATTTTAAATCCATCAGTAGTATCCAGCTCAAATTGTCCTCCCATTTTTTCAGCTCTCATTTTCATATTACTAAGACCTGTTCCAGATTTTTTAATTTTTGAAACTTCAAAGACACCATTATCACGGACGCTTAGTTGAAGTACTTTATTAGATGTTTTTAATTCAGCTTCTACCCGATCACCATTAGAATATTTCAGAATATTACTTATGGCTTCTTTAAAAATGAGATACATATTCTGTCTAATCTCTGGATCTATATTTTTTTCAATATTTAGATTTTCATCATTAAAAATAAATTGAACGGCAGATTGAGAAAAAGACTCTTCACCGTAATCCAGAATTCGATCTTTTAAATCAATCAACTTATCCTTCCGAGAATCAATCGCCCAAACTGTATCCCTCATTCTGGACATAGCATCTCTACTCATCTCGGCCAAATTCTCCACTAAAGCTTTATTTGAATCATCAACAAAGTCGCTTAGCAATTCAGACTGCATAGCAAGACCCGTCAAAATAGTCCCAACATCATCATGCAGATCACTCGATAATTTTGATCTAAATTTTTCCTTCTGTATTTCTTGCTTTTTTCGATTTTGGTATTGAATGTAATTATACCCAAAGAAAGATATCATAGCGATAAAACCCATTCCACCAAAAGCCAAAAATTTAAATTGTTTGCTTTTGACTTCTGCTACTTCTTTTTCAGACTCCAACTGCAAAATTTCAATTTCCTTTTCTGCCGTTTCAAATTCAGCAGCAAACCTTTCAGCAGCTTCTAGCTGATCCTTTTCAAATATTTTTTTTTGTATTTCAATATATTCCTTCCTTAGAATATTAGTTTGTGATATACGACCTCTTAGTTCATAAAATTTTATAAGAGTTTCATAAGTATTTTTTTGATTTAAATAGTCCTTTGTTTCTTTTGATGCTTTTAAAGAATTTAATAGCATTTCTTCAAGCTGTTCATCATTGTATTTCAATTGATAATCAGCAGGTTTAGATTTTTGCCACAAAACATAAAGGTCAACAATACGAGGAAGTACCCAAGCTATATTGGCATGTTGCTCTGCTTCTAAAAATGAATTGTATGCTCTTTGATAATATTTATCCGCTGTAAAATAATTTTCTTCCTCTTGGTATTTAGCTCCCAGATTGTAACTGGCAAAAGCTTCTAAATCTTTTGCTTCCATTTCAACTGCTAAATTCAACGCTCGGTTGAGATCTTCCTTGGCCTTATTGAGTCCACCTATATTTCCCGCATTATTTATGAGTAAATGGGTTTGTTGTCTTAACAAGCCCGCATTCTTTGCCAATTTTAATGCTTTGATATTGTATTCGGTAGCTTGTAAGGTATCTCTATTAGCAACAGCTGTTGCGCCTAATACAACATAGCAGTTGATGATACCTTTTTTATCATTAATAGCTCTATAAATGTCTAAGGACTCTTGGGCATATTTAAATGATAGATCATTCGCTCCAAGCTTTCGATGAAAAATAGATAAATAATGTTTTGTTGAAGCAATCCCTTTTTGAAAATTAAAGACTCTAGAAATGGAATCTGCCTTCCCAAGGGTTCTTATTCCTGCTTCCGTATCCTTCTGCTTGATACGTTGGAGATTGGCAAGTCTTACGAGTGCATATATTCGTTTTTCTACATATTCTCGAGCTGTATAATTATTGGCAATGTTGCTTAAGATTTTATATTCTGTATCAAAGGATGTTATTAATCTGGCTTTGGCTATAAGGTAGTTTGGATAATATAATGCTGTAGTGTCAATATCAGAAGAATCTATTGCATGAATCATCTTCTTATATTTTTTAGTGTAGCCAAGTGCACCAAGATGGGTCGCATAATCAATAAAAGTTCTCATCTTCAAGTTCTCGTCTTGTACCTTATTTAAAAGACTTTCAAAGACTTTATTTGCTTCTTCATTCTCACAAAGAAAGCTAAGACACATGGCCTCTAAATACAATAAATAATCATCTGTATTTTCCGTATTTGACTCACGAATTTCTGATAAGGCTTTATCCGGATCTAGATAGATGAGTTCTCTTATTTCAATTTTATATGGGTCTATATTATTAGCTAAAAGCTGCGGACAGATATTGACAAAAAATGACAATAAAACGCAGGAACAAATAAGGAAGTTTTTTTTAATACAATTTTGAGATGACAAGTATCAATTGATTTTATGAATAAGGGTGCTCTTAAATTAGGAAATATTTACTCAATTGCTAGTAAAAGCTAAAACTTTTAACTTATAGGTAAAACAGAATGCAAAAAAAAAGATCCGACTTTCGTCGAATCCTTTATATATTATCAGCACTTGTCAATAGTTTACAGTACGTCGTAAACATTAATCATGTCCTGATGTCTTTTAGACGCAAGTTTATTCATTAAGTAACGCTTCTACTTGCGCTTCTAATTTTGCTAGTCTACTTTCTAATGCCTCATTTTGATCTTTTAAAGATGCATTTTCAGCACTTAATTCTTGGATTCCTTTTGTTAAAATTGGAATCATTCCTGTATAATTCACACCTAAATATGTTCCTTCAATAGTTTTATAATCATCGATTGAAACCATAACTTGTTCAGCTACTAATTCAGGAAATACTGCTTGAAGTTCTTGTGCAATAAAACCATTTTGCAAACCTGTTGAAAGATTCATTGATTCAATATACTCTGATTTAAATTCATATTGTTTTGGTTGCAACTGATTAATTTTTGCTAGTGTAGATCCACTCGCTTTTTTAATACCAGTCTTGAATTTTGCGTCAGATGTATTAAAAATAGTACCTGTTACATCTATGTCTCCTGAAAAATATCCAGCATAGTTATTCACTCCTCCACTTGCAGTCGCGAATATACCTGCATGGGCTCCTCCTGAAGTACCACCACCAACACTTTGGGTTCCTGAATAGAAAAATCCACCTGGTGCTGCATTTGGAGCTGACAGTGCTGCTACTCCGACATATCCACCACCGCCTCTTACTCCAATACCATAACCATCAGCAGCATCAACCAAGTTGACCCCGCTAATACCATTAAGGTCTACATTAGATCCTGCAGGGTAAGTAGTCTCAACATATAATCCTGCATCATACAGATTCCCTGTACCTACAGTTTCTGCCTCTATCTTAATCTCTCCCAATGGCGATATTGTCATGGTTGCTGGCGATGTAGCCGTTGGAAAAAACCTGATATCGTTTACTCCATAGATTCCATCAACTCCAACGATATTTGCTTCAAAATTTCCATATGCATTTAAGAAAAGATTGGCTCCTATTCCTACATCTCCAGATTGTAAAACACCCAATCTAGGGCTATCATTAAATTCTATGGTAAAGTTTTGATTACCATCCATCCCCAAGTCGAAAAAAGGAGTTGGAGCAGAGGAATTAACAAATCTCATTTGAGGATCTCCTGTTATACCTTCTATAGCATGCAATAAGACCGTATTATTAAAAGGCGAAAAATCAGTTATGGAAGAGTTACCATTTACTCCTTTTGTGGCAACTGGAACAAATACTTGTGCATTTAATAATTCACTAGAAACAAATAAAAAAGTTGCGACCAGAAAAATACTATTGAATAATTTTTTCATCATGTAATTTTTTAAATAAAAAATAGGGTTTAAAATATATTGGACGTATTTATATTGTTTATTAAAGATGAGGCAATACGATAGACTTTGCAATCACCCAATTGAGTGAAAAACTTCAGATTCTCCTCAATTAGATGCCTTTTCATCAAGATTCACATAACCACCTTCTATGCCTATTCGCACCAATCCAGCTAAGTTATTGGCTTGTAGTTTTTTGAATAAATTCTTTCTATGAGATCTTATAGTTTCAAAACTTAAAAATAATTCTATGGCGATATCTTTAGTTGAGTATTCATAAGTTAATAAGTTGAGTATTTCAGATTCTCTTGACGTAAGACTTAAACATTGCGTTTTCATAGCGGCGTAATTCTTTATTAGGATTTTAAAATGGTTTGTTCTCTGGTTTTAATAAAGAAGTAGTTTTAGCCCTTGAGATGATTTCTTATATAGCCTCTTTTATAGGATTCTCAAATTTCAGGATGCGCATCATATAAGACTTTCTTACGATGCCTGCCACATTTTTTACATTCAACTTGTTTAGAATATTCTTTCTATGCGTTTTAATGGTTTCCGTACTTAAAAAAAGAAGACCTGCAATTTGCTTTGTAGAATATTCATAAGCGATGTAATGAATAATTTCTATTTCTCTTGGAGTAAGTTTTGGATTTGAATTTAATATGGCTTTCATAGTTTGTGTTTAACAAGATTTATTAATTGGAGTTGTTATGTCAAAGATAAGTTAGAAAGCAAGGCCTTGGCATCACATTTTCATGTGATATATAGACATCGACTTAATTTTTGTCTTTTATTATTAAAGTATCTTCATATCTACTACTTTTGACTATACTACAAAACCTTATGTTAAACCTTTTTAAAACCTATTATGATTGACAAATGGAAAGAACTCATTGCCAAGGCTAAAATCCCTAAGGTCATTTCGCAAATGTTAGATCGATTAGAATTTTTAGATGATCAAGAATATTCACACCAGATGATTATGATTTCATCAAGACAAGAAGAATTAAAAAAGAAACTGGCTAATGAGCTCATTTCAGAGGAAAATGGTAGAATAGCACAAAACAAAATCAAAGCTTCAATTTTAATGCTTATTGAAGAACTGGAAGATGACGAAGTAGACTTAGGTGGTGAAAAAGAGCAAAGTCCAATTGATACTCAAGCACCTGATACCCTTGCAAAAGACGCTCCAATCGATGCTCCAAAGGTACTTGTCGAAGTGCCAAAGCCACAAGAAATAAAGCTTGATAGATTAGCTAAATTACAAGAAGAAGCGAGTTTGAAATTGAGAGAATTGAAGAGTTTAAGAAAAGAAGAGACTTTTACATTACCGGGTGCCAACTTGTTTAAAATTCAATTAAACATTGAAGAGTTAGAAAAAGAAATGGATTCTTTAAAGGAACAAATTCGTAATTTTAATAGCGAGACAGAACCCGACGACCAGGCGGAAATGTCGAAACCTGGAGCGAAGATTAAACCAAAACCTGGAGCGAAAATTAGACCAAAGTAAATAAGCCTATTTTGCTTGTAAAGGCAAAGAAATTTATTTTTTCAATTGACTTCTCAAGTAGTTTTATGTATTTAAAGCACTCCAAAAATTTTCTTAATGTCTAATCCAAAGGGCAAAAGAAAACTTGCTGCCATATTTTTTGCTGATATCGCTGGTTATACAGCATTGATGCAATCCAATGAGAAGTTGGCAATGCAATTGCTTAAACATTATCAAAGCACCCTTCAAAAATATGTGTCAAAATATGATGGTGAAATCACTAAAAACTATGGTGATGGAAGCATGTGTTTATTTGGTAGCGTTTTAAACGCCGCGCATTGTGCCATAGACCTTCAAAGAATATTTCAAAAAGAACCCGTCATCCCATTAAGGATTGGCATTCATGTGGGCGATGTGATGTTTCTTGAAAATGACATTTATGGTGATTCCATAAATATTGCTGCTAGGATTGAATCCATGGCTGTACCTGGTGCAATTTTAATGTCTAAAGCAACCCAACAAAAACTAAAGAGCCAAGCAGATATTCAATTTAGTTCTGTAGGCACCTATGTCTTTAAAAATGTAGAGGAACCCATTGAAATATTTGCCTTTGCAAATGAGGGCTTAGTAATACCTGACAAAAAACAAATTAAAGGAACCTTCAAAGGAAAAGCAGTTAATGAAAGCCTTTGGCAAAAAATTGTCAAATCAAAACTGAGCTATGTACTTTTAGCATTTTTTGTTGCACTACTTAGCTTTAAACTTTTAGGATTTGATTTTCCATGGGAGAATAAGCAAAGTCAATTTCTATCTTCTGCTACGGATGATAAAAGAATCGCTGTATATGGATTTGAAAACAATACGGGAAATGATGAACTTGATATTTTTGGTAAGATGCTTGAAGATAGAATCGCTCATGCAATAAGCAGAAATAATTTAGCATCTGTTATTTCGTCACAGGTTATAGACAACTACTATGAAATGGCTTCCGCAGAAAATGGAAGTGCCGATTTTAATGTCGTATTAGAACAAAATCTTGCCGTAGATTCTCTTATCACAGGTAGCTATTATCTCAATAAGGATAGCATACTTATAGATTGCTCTATGGTAGATGCCAAGTCTGGGAGCCTAGCAGCCTCTTTAGAGACAATTACATCCCACAAAGATGAGCCACTCGAAGCAATAAAACAATTAAGTGAAAGGGTGCTCTCTTTTCTAGCTACTGCTGACTTGCCCGAATTAATCATAGAAGAGGAGTTGCCAAAATATGAGGCCCTCAAACACATTCTAGAATCTAAAATGGGTCCTGAAAGTGAAGAACTTTTTCACATAGAAAGTGCTCTCAAAATCGATCCAAATTATTTTGAAGCAAAATTACTTCGACTGAGTTACTATTATAACATGGATGATTATCACACCATGGATTCGCTAAGGAATCAAATTAATTTAGAAAAACTTAGACCGAGTCAAAGACAACAAAATTTATTGTATTTCTATGATGCGCTATTGGATGGGAATAATTTGGAAGCCTATAATCGATATAAAGAAGAATATGATTTTGCTCCCTATGACCCCACATCAAATCTAACTATGATGGTGATGGCTTTGCAATTCGTTCATGACGCAGAAGAGGTCTTAGAGATTTATGAAGAAGTAAAAGAACCAGATTTGGCATTGGCAAAATGTTTTGATTGCCAGATAAGACAGTATGTAAAAGGACTTGCCTTAATAGAACTAGAGCGCTATAAAGAAGCCCAGAAGGAGTTTTTAAATTTATATGAATTGGCTTATGATAGAGCTTACTTAACTCATCTGCTAAGGACCTTTGTAAAAGAAAAAAGTTGGTCAAAAGTCGAAGAGTATATGTCTGCCGCTCAGATCCCTAAAGAAGATCTTGCCTATCTATACTTCACTATAGCTAATGAGTCGCTCCTTATATCCGAAAAAACAAAAGCCCATCAATTTTATAAAAAGTCAGTTGAGTTTTTTGAGCTAAGTGATTTTTCAGATTTGGAAAAATCAATGGCGTATTATTATTTAGATGATTTTAAAGAAAGCAAAAAACTCTTAGACAAATTGCTTTTATCGGAACCACAAAATACAGAAGCCCTCACTTATAATGCCCTAAATTGTCTAAGCTTAAATCTGAATGATTGTTTTGAATCATCAAAGAGTACAATTTTAAACTCGAAGGAATCATTTGATTTTGGTGCGACAGAATACGCAATGGCAAAATTATTTTTAGCAGAAGGAAAAAAAGATGATTGTCTATTGTATCTACAAAAGGCAATCGAAAACGGACAAATTTATAAAACTGGTAGTTTTTGCAATGATGCATTTTTTGCTAGTTTGCAAGACGATTCAAGATTTATAAAACTGCACAACTATTGGAAATGATAAAACCCCTGTGTAATGGAAATTTTAGATTTTATTATTAAGCTCTTAGATGTAATCATCTGGCCGCTTACGCTATTAATCATTCTAGGATTTTTTAAGTCTGAATTAAAAAACTTTTTTGCCCATTTAAAAAGCTTTCAAGCCAATAAGGATGGAGTAAAATTTGAAGCATTCGAAAATAAAGTACAACAAGCAAAAAACCTTTTCACAAAAATCCCTAAAGCAAAATCTGATCGAGGTTTAGAAATCGGAACAAGCTCTTACAACATTTCAAACGCCATGTCTAACAAAGCTCAAATATTGGAATGGAATGAAGAACTCATCAACAAAATAAAAAATAAGGCAGGAGACTCAACGCTTATGTCAAGAGCAGCTTTGGAAAAACTCAATAAAACAGGACAAATAAATTTTAGTGATTACAAAGCTATTTCAGCGCTTTTAGATTTAGCTGCTGAATTGCCTACCCATTTGGATTCTAAATATTTAAAGGAATTTCAAAAAATGTATAAGTCATTGAATATTTAATAATATGTTATTTTACATCACCTTAAAAAACTATTATGAGTACATTATTTGAGCAAGGTCACGCCTTGCTGATAGGTGTCGGAGACGATTTACCTATTACAGTAAATGACGCAACAGCCATTCAAAATGTTTTAGCCGATCCCAATCTAGCTGGATATCCTCCAGAAAATATTACCATATTAGTCAATGAAGAAGCAGACCGAAAAGGAATCTTAAAAGCTTTGGATGACCTCGTAGAAAAAGCAGATGAAAATGCGACGGTCTTCATATTCTATTCAGGTCACGGAGGTGTGTATGAACCTTGGGATCAATACTATTTAGTCCCAAATGGATTTGATGCGGATAATTTTGAGGATACTTGGGTGAAAGCCGAAGAACTCCAAGAGCGTTTGAAAGCGCTAAAGTCAAAAAAGACTTTGCTATTTCTAGACTGTTGCCATGCTCAAGGAATGACTATGAATCAATCCAAATCAGCTCCTGTGGAAAAAGCAGCTACTCCTAAAACAGGGTTGACAAAAATTGACGAATTGGCCAAGAAAATGGATGACGTTTCAGGCTTATCTTATGTATCTTCTTGTAGAGCGAATGAATTATCATGGATCATTGGTGAAGACAATAGTCTCTTTACACAGGTATTATTAGAAGTACTGAGAGGAGAACATAAAAAAGAGTTTGATGACTCTTATATAAGAATGACAGAAGCCTTGCAACACCTCTGGAAAGAAGTACCGAAGAGATCCCCTGAGCCTCAGAGACCTACTGTCAAGATCGAAATGGATGATGATCTTATCCTAACACTTGTGCCTAAGGCGCAACGTAAAGATGCTCCTAAAGTAGTCGTTGAGAAAGATGATTTCCTAATTGAAATCACCAAAGATGAAATTGAAGGCTTAAAAGAAAACTTCAAAACACAAACGGACTTGATCAAACAGTTAAGAACTACAAAACTCACTTTCATCGATGCAAGCTCCGTATTCAAAACTGAATTACAAATATTACAAGCTCAAGATGAAAGAGCATCATTAATGCAAAAAATCAAAGAACTTCAAAAGCAAATTGCATAAGTAGTTAATAAGAGATGGAGGTTTTTTTTGAAGATATTTTAGATTCTATTAGTAGAGAAAAATGCGCACTTTTTGTTGGGCCAGGTGTGATGAAAAACGCTCAAGGAGAAGCGATAACCACGGACATGTGGAAAGAGCTTGACGTTGAGAATTCAGAAAACGCCATGATCAAAAATTTCTTTAAGAATGATGGATTTTTTCTTTTTAGAGAAGACAATCAGCGAAGAAGATTCTCAAGGCGTGTGCGCAGTTTTTTTGAAAATGATTTTGAGCAAACAGATCAATTTTTTCAAAAACTATCAAGCTTACCCTTCCCTTTGATCATAAACATGTCTCCAAATGCCATTTTGAATAGAGCATTTAGTGCTAAGGGTCTCCCCTTTCAATATGACTTCTATTTTATGGGTCAACCCTTTAAACCTTTTATCAAACCATCATTATCGAATCCATTAATCTATGGGCTCATGGGTTCTTTGGAAGAATCTGAAAGTTTAGTCTTGACCCACAAAGATTTATTCAATTATTTGGAATCCATCTTTCTTGGTAAAAGTATGTCTGAAGACTTGAGAAAGTACATCCAAGACATGGAGACTTTTGTTTTTATAGGATTGCCCTATGAAAAATGGTACATGCAATTACTTTTAAGAGTTTTATATCATATTTCGGCCAAGCCTAATAAGATATTGCAATATGCAAGCAGTGAGTCGAGTTTGTCGCAAGACCAGTTGTATCGCAATGAATTTTTAATTGATTTCTTACCAAAAAGTGGAGAGGATTTCATTCATGATTTGCATAAGATATGCGAAGAGAAGCAATTATTAAAAGAAGAGGGAGACGGTTCAGCAGTAAGAGATTTCTCCCAAGATTTAAAACAAGCTCAGGGCTTGCTTGCCAAAAACAAAATTCAAAAAGGAATTGATCTCATTAAATCAGTTTTGGAATTTCATCTTCCATTAACTCAGGACTTACTCAATGACTTGATAAAAATTCAACAAAGTTTTGTCGAGTTAAATAAGAAAGAAGTAACTGGAATGGCAACTGAAACGGACAAAGCCAATTTGAATCAATCAATTTTTAATTGTATCACTTTGATTCCTCAAATTTCTTCTACACTAGGATTATAATGCAATCAGATAAAATTAAAAGATATCCAGGCGGTAGACCTTTTACCAAAGACATGGCAAAATTGTTTTTTGGTAGAAAGGAAGATTTAAAAAAGTTACATCAATTAGTCAGTTTAGAAAAATTGGTTGTTCTCCATGGACGTTCTGGATTGGGTAAAAGCTCATTGATAAACGCTGGCTTAATACCTAAACTTCAAGAGGATCCCAACAATGAATGTATTCAATTTCGATTTAATGCATGGACAGAATCATCGAAGAAAACCCCTTTAAAAACTACACTTGAATCTCTTGAAAATGTACAAGGAGATGCTAGCATAATTAGCAAAATTATTCCATCAGATGACTCTGTATGGCGTATTATAAAAGAGCGACAATTTAAGGCACCAGATAGTAGACAGGTTTTGATCTTTGATCAATTTGAAGAACTGTTTAGTTACCCAAATGCCGAGGTCCATCAATTCAAGAGTCAAATCGCAGAATTGATCAGAAAACAACTTCCCAAGCGTTTTGAACAAATATTAAATATCGCATATAATAGAGGACAGGACGTAATCACAGTAGACGAAGAAGATGCCCTTTATAAAGAACTAAATGTCAGAATCCTTTTTATCATCCGCTCTGATAAAATGCATTTATTGGACCAATTATCTGACTACTTACCAACCATATTTAAAAATAATCACGAGCTAAAAGCATTGCAGATTGGTGGCGCAACCGAAGCAATCATTAAACCTGCTTCATTAGAAGGTGATCATTTCATATCCAATAAATTTAGTTATACATCAGCGGCTCAAAATAAAATAATTGATTTCCTTCAAGATAAAGACACCCAGCTCATTGAAGCCATTCAGCTACAAATCGTATGTACTTCATTTGAAGAAAATGTAATCAGTAAGGGATGGACAGAACTGGATGAAAACAATATTGGCGATCTTAATGCCATCGTCCAAAATTACTATCATAATAAACTTGAAACGCTTGACACAAAAGAAGAAAAACTACAAGCTGCTAGACTTCTTGAAGATGGCTTAGTAGATAACCAAAGAAAACAGCGCTTAACCCTGCATGAAAGCCAAATATTTGATCTATTTAAAGTTGACCAAGAATTGTTAAATAAATTGATCAACATTCATTTGTTAAGGAGAGAGTTAGATCAAAATGGTGGCTATAATTATGAGTTGAGTCACGACACGCTTATTGGACCTGCACTCATGGCAAAAGAGCTAAGAGAACAAAAAGAAAATGAAGAAGAGCGTATTCGGCAACAAAAAGAACTGGCTCAAGAAAGAGCAAAAAGAAGAAGAGCCAATCTATTTTCATACGCAATGGTTGCCCTAGCTTTGATAAGTGCATTCTCATTTTTCCGTCAATATATGCAGTCCAAAGAACTGATCAAGAAAGAGGTGATGTTGGAAGATCAGAATAATGAATTAGAAAAACAATTTAACGCATTAACTGCAAGTGAAGAGGCACGATTAATTGCTCTACAAGAAGCAAGAGACAATGAAGATGAAGCAAAAAATCAAGCTGCTGAGGCTAATAGACAAAAAATAGAAGCCAACCGACAGAAAAAGGAAGCAATTAAAAAGACGATTGAAGCAGAGGCACGTCGCAAGGAAGCTTTAGATGCTCAGGAGCTAGCAAATGAACAAACCATCCTGGCTAAAAATGCAAAAAATGAAGCACTTGACAACTATAACAAAGCTGTAGCATCAGAAAAGAAATCTAGGATACTAAGTTTAATCAGTCAGGCCAAGTTTTTATTCTCACAAGGAAAAAGAGCAAAAGCTTTACTAATTACAAAAGAACTGTGGAAATTGGATCCAGAAAGAGAAGAGGTACATTTACTGATTAAAGAAATGGCAAGAAGTCCTATGCCAATTGTCTATGCAGACCATAGTACAAAACCTAGAATGATGCATTCTACTGAAGATTTAATCATAACAAGTACTTTTATTTTTAATCCTAAAACCCAAATTTGCACCAATATCGAATCAGATGAATTGCTGCTTTCAGATGATGAAAAATATATTCTTGGCATAACATACCATCAAAACTCAAATCAATCTTATCATTTTTCTCATAGAAATCAAGGAACCCTTGAAAATTTTAAAAAAGCCAAATATCAACTTTTCGAGACAAGGACTTTGGAGAATATTTCAAGCTTTCAATATGAAGATATTAAAGATCCAAAAAGTCAGTTAGGAGAAGGATACGACAAACTGCCTGATGGCGATATTGTATCTACTTTTCCAGGAACTAGCTGCTTCCTAGCATTGGATGATAAAAAAGAAAAGATTTTAAGCATTAAGGAAATTAAGTCCGATTTTTTCAATTCAGCTATTTGGCAGTTATCGGACGCTAAGGACAAAAAAATAATAAGCTCCTTTGGAAATAAATATTCGCCAGATAAAATAGGAAAACGTGATAATATCAATTTTAATACTAAGCCCATGCAATCCCTATCAAATGATGTAAGTGCAGAAACTGGGCTAATGCTTAATTTTGAAACTAAGTCAGGCAATCAATTATTATCATTCCCTTCAAGTCAACTTACCTATGAACATAGAAATGAATTAAGCAGTGAAAATGATGACGACCTCTGTATTATAAAAAATACTTTACTTAGGATGGATGACTATGCATCCATCCCCATAGTTGAATTCAAAGTTGATGTAGAATATTGTTATGAGTCACCCTATGTAATTGAAACACTCGAAGCTGTAAATCCTTGTGACTTTCAATACGTTGGAAGAGGATTCGATGAACAAATAACAGAGGGTACTGCATTGCACCGATCTTATCATTTTTCCGAAAATCATCCTTATGCTTTGTTTTGGGATGAAGCGGGTAATGCTGGAATATGGGATCTTAATGAAATCAGAATAGCAGATTTTTTACCGGGTAGCTATCATGGATATACTTGGGCTAAAGATGAGCAATTGATCCTTACTAAGTATGGCAATACGGTTTACATATGGGATGTTAAGGGACGTTTAATCAAGGAAATTGAAGCAAAGATATTGCATATGTATTCTTTGGATCAATACCTCCTGCTAAAAGAAAATGGAGAAGCTTATAAGGTGTATAATGGAGTCAGTCAAACAATCGATGGTCCTATCGTAGAAAATTTTGCTGGCTTTACTGAAAAAGGATTCATAACATATGACGTATTATCAGGATTTTCAGTAGGAGGTGCAACTGATTGGGCTATAAAAAAAGAAGTATTCGAATGGAATAAGGATGCTGCTATAAGTTCAAATGAATTTCAAAAGTCCGTAAACGGTGATTATCGATTTAATTATTCAGATAGCATTCCTGATTCAATAGCAGAAGAAGTGTACACTACCATTAACAAAAAACAAATATCCATTTGGACTGATGAAGGAAATGAAAAGCAACTTGTTGATGCATTTTCACTTCAAGATTTTGTATATCAACATTTTTATATTGATAACAATTTGGTCATTATTACGGAAGATAGAAAGGTAAAGATTTTTCCAATCCAATTGAATTTCGATCCTGAAAAATACCTTGGATCAAAAATGATTGGGTGGAAATAATCCACCCAATCTAAGTCGTTTTATTTAGGTCTAATTTTAGCACCTGGTTTTGGCCTTGCAGCTGTTCTAGTAGCAGGCTTTCTTGCCGTTGCCCTTTTAACTGCTGGCTTTCTTGTCGTAGTCTTCTTAGCTGCAGGCTTTCTCGTTGTCGTCTTCTTTGCCGCAGGCTTTCTCGTCGTTGTCTTCTTTGCCGCTGGCTTTCTCGTCGTTGTCTTCTTAGCAGCTGGCTTTCTCGTTGTCGTCTTCTTTGCCGCAGGCTTTCTCGTCGTTGTCTTCTTAGCTGCTGGCTTTCTCGTCGTCGTCTTCTTAGCAGCTGGCTTTCTCGTTGTCGTCTTCTTTGCCGCTGGCTTTCTTGTCGTAGTCTTCTTAGCTGCTGGCTTTCTTGTAGTTACCTTCTTAGCTGCTGGCTTTCTTGTTGTTACCTTCTTAGCAGCTGGCTTTCTTGTTGTTGTCTTCTTTGCCGCAGTTTTAGGTTTTATTCTAGCACC
>CALGNN010000017.1 GCA_937961455.1 uncultured Saprospiraceae bacterium | reverse complement strand
TGTATTTCATGATTCTAAAATAGGAATTAATCCAAAGAGGACATAAAAAAAAGCCGCTCACCAATGATGAGCGACTTTATTTCGACTTTTCTAAAAATTAAAAGATAAATGGATTCTGCTTATATAGACCGCAGCAAAAGCAGAGAGGTTGGTGAAAAACAACATTTTTTATGAAAAAATTGAAATTTTTATATTAATTCTATTTAACTAACTGAATATCAGCTAATTGAAAATTGGATTAATTGAAAAAAATTATGACTTTTTCTTTATAAGAGCTATTAAGAGTAAAAATTATAATGAAAAAAATACTCTTTTTACTGGTATTAGTACCCACAATAGCATTTGGAATTCAACCTAAAAACCAAAATATTGATGATGTAAGTACATTTAAAATGATGGAAACCAATATTTCGGAAAGTGTAATGCTTCAAGATACTTTGTCTCCCAGCTTAGAAACTGGATCCTTAATGGAAGAAAATAAAAGAAAATTTAGAAAACGTGCTAAATGGAGCAAAAGCGCTAGTAATATTTTCCTAGTAAATATTGGATTGTTGCTTCTACTGGCTGCAATATCAGCGTTATCTGCAATGATTGCAGAATCAATAATATTTGTTTTTATTTTGACATTAATACCTCTTGGGATCATAAGCTTAATATTAGGATTACTTACCATTATCGCTTACAATAGAATTACTCCTGATGCATCCGACAAAAAAATATTAAAAAAGTCTTTGATTGGAGCAATCGTATATGCAGTATTTCTTCTTTTTTCAATGCTTGGAACTTTACTTACTCTAATTATTTTTTAGCCGCTTTAAAACTCAATACAGAGGAAGCAAGATAATAATCACTATACATTTAAATTTTTTAAAATATGAAGCGCATTCTTTTACTACTCATTATTGGTTTTCCTTTAGTTTTATCTGGAATTAAACCTACTAATTCTATTCCAACAGAAGCAATTATACTAGAGGAATCAATAACTCAAGATACTGTCCCATTTTCTAATGATGTAGAAAAATTTAATAGTACAAATTATATTGATCGTAAATCAGAGAAAAGCTTTTGGCTGGGTTGTCAATATTATCCATTCTTGCTTCTTTTTCCACAATTTTATGGTATTCAATACTAATTTGGGGTTCGATTTCAGGTTTACTTGCATTAATGGTTTTAATACCTGTTTTAGCTTGGATTCTGCTCCACAAATTGAAAGATCAAATAAATAGAAAAGAACATTCAGAAAAGTTAAAAAGAAGACTAAAAATTGCAAGAAAATTAATCATGTGGACTGTAATCATTACATGGTTGCCCATTGTAATTATGGGACTTTTATTGGGGGTTTAAGTTTAGAAAGGAATAGGGTCAATATATTGTATTGACCCTATTCCTTTATTTTTATATTTCACAACTCTGCAAATTCTTTCTCACGGCTGGAGTCAAGGCTTGCCCAGCTCTCATCAGCATAACATAATCCTGTGGAAAAGGAATATAATCCCCATTGAGCTTTCTTTTAGTCTCACTACTCAAGGCTCTATTATCTCCTCTTACTCTTACAAACTGGTTGTTAAAATTTGAGGCTGAAGTTACAGTTCTCTTTCTGAGTAGCTCCCCATTATGGTGATCGTAATAATGTAATACACCTATGATCGTTGCTTTTCTTTCTTGGGTAACTTCTAAAACATCGGCTGTAACAGTTTCAAAAATTTCTTTCTGTTTTACATTACCTAAGGTATCTGTCAATGGCCTTCCATTCAAGTCTTTCAGACTTACAAAGCCTTTAGATATTACTTTTTCTTCAAAGTAATTTCTTTCTCTTTCATAAGCAGGGCTTAATTCAAAATCTACCATTTTGAATACCACAGTCATATCAATATCCTTTGCTGTTGCAGGATTCTTATGAAACCTTTGCCATTTGCTATTCAAGTCATGAACTGGAATTTCTATAAATTCATTTACGTCCATGTGATAAGGTGAATAACTATCTTGCTCATCTACCATAAATAGAATGCGCTGCGTTCCTTTGTATTTTGCCTCAGCAATGAGGCTTCTGATATCCTCTAAATCAGGATTCAAATCCTGAGCATCATTAAATAAATGATAAGCTTCACGAGCGGCAAGTTTTTTACCGCCTACTGATTGACCCAATGCAATTAACCCTTCATTGTATAAGAATGAGGCTGTCTCAAGTCTTGCTTCTACAATCATGGCATCTATGTCATAAAATTCAATCTGAGCATAGTAACCATCTTTACTTACTAAAGGAAGCAATGGAGCCACAGACTCTTGGCGACGATCAATTTTATGATAGATCCCTAATATTGTAGGCCAGTTCTCCTTGTTATTTTCAGCTTTGAGCCTTTCAATTTTTTTCAAATCTTTTTTAATGGCTCTTGCATAAGCTTCTTCAAGAAATTTAATATCCTTTTCTTTCTTGTTTCTTTTTCCTCTAAGTTTTTTAATTTCTTTTACTATTAAAGCATCATATTGTCCTGATTCCAGAAGACTTTGGTTTACAGAGCAAGAACTTATTAGGAAAACAACTAAAAGTAAGAGGCTTGTTAATTTGAATGTGTGTACTTGTGTTTTCATAATATTCTTATTAATGGTTAAGAGATACTATAATTTAGAATAGTTATTATACTAAGTAAAGTGGCTTAACAATATTTAACTGGAAAAAGCTGACTTTTAGGGAATTATAACACAAATGAATGCATTAATAGATTATGTGTGTTAAGATTTTTAAAACGTCTAAGCAGCGAAAAAGCTTTAACATATGTTTAAGCAATCATTAAGCAAATCGTAACTCAACATCCCTTAGATTTGCAGCGTTAAGAAAACATACCCTCTTTAAAAAAAAGAAAACATCTGGCCTAATCATTTTATAATCCTCCAAACGTGGTAGGATATAATCCGATTCATATTTACATAAAAAAATTCTCGCTATGTGCCAGATTTACTTGCCTTCGGCTTTCAGTCGAAAAGGTCTCTATTTTTTAGCTCTTTTAACTTTTTGTATTTTTCAAACTTCTCCTGTTTACGGGAGTAACGATATTAATGAAGATACAGAAGAGGTGTTAATGTGTACTACACCTCCTATATTGACATGCCCAGGCACCTTCTTTGGATGCCCAAATGCATCATTAGATCCTTCCAACACTGGAGCCGCTACAGCCTTAGCTGGTAGCACTGATTGTCCAGATCCAGTATTAACCTATACTGACATCGTTCTAAGCCAAGGGCCTTGTCCTGGTCAAGTTCATATTTTAAGGGTTTGGTTAGCCATGTATGAAGGAATTCCAGATGCTGATAAATACACCTCCGAGTGTACGCAAAATATATTTTTAAAAGATCAAACGGTTCCTACTATTCAAGGATGTCCTTCAAATATCAGCTTAACACCTGATGGGTCGGCTTCTTGTGGGGCAGTTGCAACATGGACCGTACCAACAGCAACTGATGATTGCGGTTTAGCAAGTTTTAGTGCTACACACCAGCCAGGCGACATTTTTCCTTTAGGCACAACAACCGTTACTTATACTGCAGTTGACGATTGTGGAAATTCTGTAAGCTGTAGCTTTACTGTTACCGTGGCAGGATCATGCTGCCAAGTGCCTCCGACGATCACTTGTCCTTCCGATTATAATTCTTGTCCAGGAAGTCCTTCTGACCCTAGCGCAGCAGGTTATGCCACTGCAACAAGCGGCACAGATTGTGGGACGCCATTAATTACATGGACTGATATTAATATTAATCCAGGTTCTTGTAATGGCTCAACTAGCTTCCAAAGAGTTTGGAAAGCAACGGACCCAGATAATCCATCTTTGTTTTCAACTTGTATTCAAAATATAACACTGGAAGATAATACAACTCCAGTTATCCAAAATTGTCCAACCAATATAACAGTCGCTCCTGATGGTAGTGCTAATTGTGGTGCTGTTGTATCATGGACTGTACCTACAGCTACAGATAATTGTAATGTAGCATCAATGAATGGGACACACAGTCCAGGTACTGTATTCCCTTCTGGTTCTACTATAGTTAGTTATACTGCAATTGATAATTGCGGAAACTTAGCGATCTGTTCATTTACCGTGACTGTTTCTGGATCATGCTGTACTGATCCTCCGACAATTACTTGTCCAACTGATTTTTGGGGTTGTCCAAGTGTTGGAACTGATCCTGCTACAACAGGTTATCCCACAGCAGCTGCATCTGATGGTTGTGGAGATCCAATCATTACCTATACTGATATTAACATAGTAAATGGCACTTGTGCTGGTTCAATGACTTTTGATAGAGTATGGAAAGCAACAGATCCAGACAATTCATCACTTTTTGCACAATGTATTCAAACAATTAGTTTAGAAGATCTTGCTGCACCATCTATTTCATTATGGACGAATACCATCACAGCTAGTCCAGATGGCAGTCCAGATTGCGGTGCTGTGGTAACATGGCAAGAGCCTGTAGTTACAGATGATTGTGGACTTGCAAGTGTAAGTTCAAATTATCCAAGCGGAACGGTATTCCCTAATGGAACTACTATCGTAACCTATACGGCAACAGATCTTTGTGGGCAAGTTTCATCTTCAAGTTTTACAGTAAACGTTGTTGGTGATTGTTGCTCAAGTGTTCCAGTTATTACTTGTCCTACAGATTTTTCAGGATGTGTAGCTACGTCTACAGATCCAACAAATACAGGTTATCCAATTGTAGTGACTGAGCCAGGGTGTGCTGACCCAATCATAAGCTACGTTGATTTAAGCTTTAGCATGGGAGATTGTGACGGAGAAGTAAGTTTCCAGAGAAGATGGAAAGCAGAAGATCCTGCAGACCCAAGTTTATTCACAACATGTATTCAAAATATTTCATTGAATGATAACTTCGATCCTGAAATTTGGGAGTGTCCAGCAGACATTACGGTAGAAGGACTTGGAGGATATGGTATTGCACATTGGATTTTACCTACAGCAACAGATGATTGTGGTATTGCTGCTTTTACCTCTAATTATAGTCCTGGTGATACTTTCCCAGTAGGAACAACTACTGTTGAATATTTTGCTGAGGATAATTGCTGGAATAGCTCTACTTGTACTTTCACAGTAACTGTAGAAGATTTAGGTGGAAATGTATCATTAGAATGTCCAGATGATATTTATGTAGATTGCCAAAGCGGCGACGGAAGTTATGTAACATGGGAAGAACCTACATTCAATACTTCATGTGGTGATTGTGGAAATACCGTTGATATCCCAGGTTACCTTTACATGGGAACTTATAATGGACACAGATATTATTGCTCTTATGATCCTGCACCTTGGTTCACTGCAAGTGCGCTTGCTCAAGCTGAGGGAGGATATTTAGCTAGAATAAATGATGCTGGTGAAAATGCATTCCTTGCCAGTATCCTGACTTTACAATCAGCCTACATAGGTGGTACCGATCACCAAAATGAAGGAAATTGGGTTTGGTCAGATGGCAGTGGGTTTACTTATACCAACTGGTATCCTGGACAACCTAATAATTACTACGGTTCTCAAAATGCTTTAGAAATGTTATCTAATGGATTGTGGAATGATCAGAACGGAGAGAAGCATTTAGAGTATATCATGGAGATACCTTGTTCTACGGTAGAACAAATTCAAGGTCCTGCTAATGGTAGCTCTTTCCCAGTTGGAACGACTACTGTTAAATATAGAGCATCTGATGCTTGTGGAAATGTTGAGTACTGCGAATTCACTGTGACAGTAGAAGAGTCTATGAGCTTAATCTGCCCAGACGATATCTACATTGAATGTGACGCAAGCGCAGGAGGAGCTCATGTAACATGGAATCATCCAACGATTGAATCTTGCTGTGAAGATGATTGCAGCGGAGTTGTTCCAGGTGAACCAATTCCTGGATTTATATACATGGGGACATACGGTGGAAGTCAATATTACTGTTCTGCTGCACCAGAATTATGGTCTGTCGCTGACTTAGTATGCCAAGCAAATGGAGGTCACTTAGCTATTATAAATAGCCAAGCTGAGAATGCATTTTTAGCTTCTCAAATAATTGCTCCAGCAGCTTACATTGGACTAAGCGACATCGCAAGTGAAGGAAACTTTACTTGGGTAGATGGAACTCCAATTAGCTATGCTCCTTGGTATCCAGGTCAGCCAAATAACTATAACAATGCTCAAGATGTAGTAGAGTTATTAAATACAGGACAGTGGAATGACCAGTATGACAAAGTGAAAAGAGAGTACATTCTAGAAATTCCAATTTGCAACCAGCAAGTGACTCAAATTTCTGGACCAGCTCCTGGATCATGGTTGACACCTGGTACATATACGGTTACTTATAGTGGAACAGATGCTTGTGGAAATACAGACATATGCAGCTTTAACATTACTGTTGATACACCAGAGCCTACAACTTGTACTTCTGGCGGACAAAGCACACAGTACATGTGGATTGAGCACTTCCAATTTGGACCTATAAATAATACATCTGGCAACAACTGGGGTTATGCAGATTTCACAGGAGACGGTTGCCCAACCATCCAATCAGGATTTACTTATCCATTGAAGTTTACTCCAGGATTTGCAAGTTTAGCATATACGGTTTACTGGAAAATGTGGATTGATTGGAATATGGATGGTGACTATCTTGATGATGGAGAATTCGTTGCCTATGGTTCAGGTGCTAAACAATTGCATGGAAACATGACCATTCCTGCAAATGTATGGCCAGGTCAAACCACTATGCGTATTGCTATGAAGTACGGATGTTATCCAGCAGGTCCATGTAGTGTATTCCCTTATGGAGAAACCGAAGATTATTGCTTGACTGTAGCTGGAGGAGAAAACCCAGGTATTAGCATGGAAAAATCTGATGCACTTGAAATGGATGCTGTTGCTTCTGAAATAGCAAAAGATGAAGACCTTGTATTAGGTCACCTACATACAGAAGATGGAAAATGTTGCTCAAACATTGATCAAGAAGATCTCACAATAGAGACTTTTAAAGATGTGACTACAAATGTAGAAGAGCCTACGATGACCATTTATCCAAACCCTGCAGTTACATACATCGATGTTACATTTGATAAATCATTGGATGATGAAAATGCAGTGTGGAATATTTTTGACAGCAATGGAAAGTTAGTAAAGTCTCTTAATCCTTCGAATAGAGGAGTTGAGACACGAATTGACATATCCAATTTACAAGATGGAATTTATATCCTGATGGTAAATGATGGTCAGAAAGTATTAAAACAAAAATTTGTAAAGATTAGAACATAAAATATGCTCAGAAGCTATTTAAGTCCAGCTTGTTTATATGGATTTGATTAGCGAGCGTATTGAAGATGTAAGCTAAGGTAGTTGGATTATAGCCCTTGTCAGAGGAAACTTTGACAGGGGCTTTTTTTATTGGCGCTTATATGGTTAGAAAATAAAATCGACATTCAACCAAATAGCTAAATGCTAAATAGTGAACGAACGATCTGCAAAGTAGTCAAGTACAACAGTACTCGAATAGTACAGCAAAAAATTTGAAATACAATAGGCATACAAGATCTAATCAAGTCAATTTTGCTAAATAGCTAAACAGCCAAATGCTCAATAGCTAAATAACTATCCTAAATTTGCCTTAAAAGTTTTTGAAGTGTTTTGATTCCTTGAAGCAAGTTTTGACCTTTATTTAAAGTCTCAGCTGTGTATCTTACACGGATTGGAATCTCTATTACTGATGCTTTATGAATTTTGATATTTCTAATGATCTCAACACAAAATTCGAAGCCTTCACTTTGAATATTACATTTTTTTGCAAATCCTGATCTCATAGCCTTCAAGCCAGATTGACTATCCGTCATTTTTAATCCTGTAAGACAGAATGTAATCACATTTGCAATACGATTATAGATTAGCCTGCTAATCGGAATATCATTATCTTTTCTTAAGAATCTGCTTCCAATAGCTATATCAGCAGCATATCGGTTGAGTGAATCGATTAAGTTTGTAATGTCTGAAGGAAAATGCTGATGGTCAGCATCAATGGTAACTACAATATCAGCACCAAGAGAAAGGGCATATTGTATACCTGTTTGAGTTGCAGCTCCAGCACCTAAATTAATGGGATGACTGATCACGTCGACTCCCATTGCTCTGGAAATAAACTCGGTATCATCACTGCTTCCATCATTGACTACAATGATGTTGTTATAACCAGCGTCTTTAATTTCTCTAATAACACCCCCAATTCTAGGATCTTCATTCTTAGCCGGGATGATAATGTAGACTTTTTGCAACATCTATAAGTGAAAATCTAAATTATTTAATCTCAAAGATAGCATAATTTCCATATGCATATACCTTGCCAAACACATTATATTCAAGAATTGGGTTATTTGGATCATTACTCTTGTTAATAATGCGATTTGTTGATAATAATTGAATTTCGGGGTTGTCGTAAAGGATTTGAGTGAAGTCATTAAACTTCTTAGTTAAGCTCTTCTCGGGTGTTTTATCTTCAGCTGGGATATTCAATCCTAGCAATATATACTTAAAGCCAGCTCGCTTTAAAATGGCTGTGATTCCTTCTTTGGTATTATTCCTATTTTGGATGGTTTTAAACAACTTTAATAGTGTATCGGTATAAAGTCTAATGTCATTGTTTTCAATGAGCAAGGGAAACATGGTACCTACACGATAGATTAAAGATTGATCTTCTGCATTGATTTTTGCCAGTGCTGAGCTTAGGTTATTAAAATAAGAATCATAAACTTGATTTTCATCAATTATCCCAGCTAGATGATATAATGTAGGTTGATCAATTAAATTTTTACCTGCACCGTCGTGTATAATTTGAATATTAGAAACTCGAGCTACATAACACAGGACCAGCCAGATACTTAGCGCTCCAGTAAAAATTATATTTTTGAAGAGTCGAATGGAAGTTTCCTTTTCTGTTCGACTTAAAAAATGTCTGAATACGAGAATTAAACCTAAGGGTAAAACCAAAAAGCCATACCAAATAATTCCACCAGAAAACAAAGCCCACATAAATCCATAAAGCATTAAAAATAGGCTCAAATACCGATCAATTTTTGGAAGTTTTTCTGTGGCTTTATATACTAATAATACACCTATAATGAATAGGATAAACATGAAAGGATAACTCACATGATCAAAATTTCCTGAGACCTTTTGACTGATCGCATCGAAGGGTTTATAAAGTTTATTTACAAATAAATAAATGTTTCCTGTAAGCTCTGGACCTGCTATGGTGTTCTCTGCCAAAAAACTTTGTACGCTTGAGGCGTCATTATTAATTCGCTCTCCTGTGGGACCCAAAACTACTCCATTACCAACTGATATGATGAGCATGATAAGCAAGGAGGCCATAAATCCATAAAAATACAAGCTGTGTTTTCTCAGCAAGATTAATAGCAAAATTGGAAGGAACATCAGAAGCAAATAACCAATTTCAACAAAATATCCATTGAGATTCATATTCACATTTACATCATAGGGAACTGATGTATATCGATAAATTAAATCTTCATAACCAATATATCTTTGCACCTCCTCATAGAGGCTTTCATTGACCTTCAGCTCTTTATCCTTGCTATTATCTTGTCCAACACAAAAGTTTAAACAAGAACTTAAGAAGAATAATATGATGATATGAAAGCTCCTATTCTTCATTTTTATTCTCTTGCTTTAATTCTTTTTCATAGTCATTTATAACCTTCCCAATATTAATCCTAGGAGCGTTCTTTTTACCATTTAGAATAGAATAAATTGATACTGATTTAGTTTCAATAATATTTTTTGTAAGCCAAGGCATGAATGGCAAGAAGATAAATGTCAAAAATAGCACGTTCATTTTTATCAACTTTCCAAAAATCTCCTTCTTCTTGAGACCCAAGTAGCAAAGTGCAATTCCACCAAAGAAAAATAAAATCCATTGAACATAGGTAACGGATAAATTGTAAACTCGCATGCCACTCATATCATCCAGCTTAAGTATTAATAACACTCCAATACTAAAACTAGAAAACGCAATGAAAACATTTATACCATAATAGCTGTACCAAATAATGGCTAAGACTGCAATGACAATAAATAGTGTGGTGAGTTTTATTCCTAAGGCAAATCCTATAAGAACAGCAATAAAAATAAGTAAGCCATCTATCTTAACTGGAGCAAGTTCTTCATTTTCTTTTTTGAAAAATTTCTTTTCCTTGAGCCATAACAACAAGCACCATAAGATGGAAAGTAAATAAAATAATAATCCTAAATCCACCTTTAATTCTTTAGACGACTGGTGAAAAATAATAGGTGTCACATAAAAACAAAGGCTTAATAAAATTGCATGATTGCTATGGAATTTTAAATGATCAACTGCCACCCTGTAAATCGCATAAGTGCTGAACAATCCTCCAAAAGAAGATAGGATTAAAGTTAATTGGGTTTTACCCGCCAAGACATAACCCAATGACATAAATAATGACCAATTATAAGGTTGAAAACCAGTTTGGAGACTCGCTCTGTCAGCGATCAATTTAGGTAAATTGACATAGAGGGACATGGAATCAAACCCAATGGGCATTGGGGTAAGAATATGAACAAAGTTCAAACTCATGATCAAAAACAAAAAGTAGAATGCTATACTCCCAACGAAATTAAAATCCTTAAAAAAGTTGATCGGTTTGATGAAAACTGCAGCAAGTGTTTTAAAAAATGTTTTGTATTGTAATACAATCGGAATGATCAATAAAATAATTGTGACATACCGATTAAAAATACCACACCCAGCTAGAATGAAACAAATTAGCGTAACTAACATCAGCCCCAGAGATAGCTCAATCAATGTTCTATGCACTCCTTCAGGGACAAAATTTACCTTCTTCAAAAACAGCTTACCATAAAATAAATTTGCCAGGAGAATCCCTAAACTCATTAGCAAATAGGTAATAATATTTTGATGCAATAATAAGATGTTGAAAAAATCAAATTGCTTTTCAAATTCGGCTACCCTAGCATACTCAAAAAAGCTAATGTTTAAACCGACAAATCCAATGAAAATGAGACTGAGACCATTGAGAAATTTAAGTGATTTCAATTTGGTATTGAAAAACCATACTAAAGCTGCAAAAGCTCCAGCTAAAGACACATGATACAAACTTAGCACTTGGAAATTATAATTATTGAATGCGAAATAATGATTTGGATGCTTATTCCAATAATCAATTAATATGAATGCAATCCAAAATGCCGAGAATAAGAATAATAAGATTCGATTAATCTTAAATGCCACTTAAATTAAATATTATGGATTTGATTTATATATAAAGGGTTATTTATCAATTAATTTTTAACTGATTCTTTACAAATCTTTGCAAAGTTACATTATATTTATAAAGAAATCCCTAATAAATCAAAATGGCTGTAAGAAAATTTAAAACATTGACTTCTTTCACGTATGTTTGCAGTTCCTTAGATGGCCTTAACATTAACTTTTAATGAACTTTGACATTTATCGCTTCGTTGTCCCCCTGATCGCTGTAGCGTATATTTTTAGAATAATCAATCAATACCAAGGCAAAACCCGTGGAATAAAAAGTACTGTTTTTTGGACCATGTTTTGGATCGCGGTCACGGCACTTGCTTTAATACCTAATCAAGTATCCTTTAAATTGGCTGAAATATTTGGCTTTAGAAGTAATGTAACTGCCATTATATTTGTAGCACTTGGACTACTTTTCATCTTCATATTTTACCTGTCCAATACCATTGAAAAAATGGAAAAACACATCAACACCTTAACCAGAGAAATGGCTTACTATCAAAAGGAACATAGAAAGTTACTCAAGGCTATTGATGAAAAAGAAAAAGAATTGATTGAGGTAGATGAAGAACCATGATTTAAAAATCCTATTCGTTTTAGAGAATTACTACCCAAATATTGGAGGCGTAGAAAAATTATTTAAATGCCTCTCTGACGCCCTCAACAAAAAAAATATAAAAGCTTCAATTATTACTACTTGGATTGACAATGAAAGTCCCAAGTATGAAAAGTCCGGAAGTCAAGAGATTTTTCGTTACAATTTTATCAATCGATATTTTTTTAGCTTTTTGGCCATAGTACCCATTTATAAAAAATTAAAGGATGTAGATTTCATTCATACAACTTCATATAATGCTGGACTACCTGCAATTATTGCTGGCATTTTAAGAAAAAAAAAAGTACTCATAACTTTTCATGAGGTATGGGGAGATTTATGGTTTGAACTACCATATCTTTCAACTTTTTCAAAATGGGGCCATTATTTATTTGAAGCATTATTGCTCAAAATGCCATTTCACAAATTTATTGCCGTTTCTGATTATACCTCCGAAATGCTCCTTAAGAAAGGGATCACAAAAGATAAAATTGTCGTAATAAAAAATGGCATTGAATATAGTGAGATAAATCAATTGTTGTCCAATACAGTCCACTTAGATAAGGATTCAAATCAGTATTGCTACTTTGGAAGGTTAGGCATTTCTAAAGGGCTAAACCTACTCTTACCTGCATGGAAAAAATTCACCTTAGAAAGGCCTGAATCTGTGCTAAAATTAGTTATTCCTAAGACACCAAATGGATTCCTTCAAAAGATTAAAAATGAAATCGTAAAGCTAGAAATAGCTGATTCAATACATATTGAACATGAATTATCCTTTAAGGATTTACTCATAAACATAAAAGAATCTCATGCAGTAATTATTCCTTCTTATAGTGAGGGCTTTTGTTTTGCTGCTGCAGAAACAATGGCTGTTGAAACTCCCATAATCTCATCTGGTAAAGGAGCTTTGAAAGAAGTTGTAAATGGTAAATTTGTTGAGATGAAAGAATTTAGTGTTGAAGGATTATACCATGCTCTTCTAGCATCAGCTAATGACAATTGGAGCATTAAGCAAAAGGAAAAATTTCCTTTAGAAGATACAATAGATGCTTATCTTAGGATTTACGAAACCATAAAAGTTTCAAATTAATAAAATGAAAATAGCCATCCTTGCTGATTCATTAGATATCCAATATGCGGGAATAAAGCGGTTTACTAAAAACTTAATAGAAAATTTAAGTCATCAAGACAAGGACAATGAATACTTTATTATCAGACCTTCAAACAAAAATGAATTCAAAAATGTACGGTCCTTACAGGTTGAAATCTCAAAATTCCCATTCAGTCACAGGCTTAGACAGTTTGGTGCCATACCAAGATTATTAAAACGCTTAGATATTGATGTAGTAATTGAGCCTGCGCACTTTGGCCCATACAATCTTCCTAAATCCATAAAAAGGATCACTGTAATTCATGATCTGAGTCCAATATTATTTAAGCAATTTCATAGTAGAGCAAGTTATTTAGCACATAAATACATTCTACCCTTCTCTTTAAAAAAGGCAGATAAAATTATTGCAGTATCTGAAAACACTAAACGAGATCTTCAAAAATTATTTATCGTACCTGAGCATAAAATTGCAGTAGTACCGAATTTTCTATCAGAATCAAAAGGAGCAACAGTTCAACTTTTGCCTTCAATAAAAAGAAAATACTTTCTTGTGGTTGGAACAGTTGAACCTCGAAAAAATCACCTGCAAACCATAGAAGCTTTTATCAATTTCAAGAGTCAGAGCAAGAGCCAAACGCAGCTTATAATTATCGGCAAAGATGGTTGGAAAAATAAAGCATTTAAAACCAAGATGGCTAATAATCCATTCAAAGAAGATATCATTTGGTTGCAAGATGTAACTGACTCAAAATTATCCTATTTTTACCAAAATGCTTCTTGCTTAATTTTTAATACATACTATGAAGGGTTTGGCTATCCGATACTTGAAGCCATGCAATTTTCATGTCCCGTGATCGCAGCAAATAATTCATCTATTCCTGAAGTTTTAGGAAATGGCGGGTGGCTTTTTGACAGTCAAGAAGAACTTACTAATCATATGTTGAAATTAGATAAAACTGAAAATGTCAAACTACTAAAAAAAATGGCAAGACAGAGATTTATAACATTTTCAGAAAAACCTATTTCTAAGCTTTGGATGGAAGTATTAAACGAATTAAAAATTTGAAAAATCGTAACTATCTAGTTTCATTTGGTATTTTCTTTGCCCTGCTGCCCTTATTTATTTTGCTGCCAAGTGAATGGCAAGTCCCTAACTATCAAAGTCTGAAATATGTCATTCTAGCCATTTTGAATGTTGGGGCAATCAGTTATATATGCTTTAGTGTTTTTAAAAATAATGCCGCATTTAATATTCAACTTGCAGATCTATTCTTCTTCCTTTTTGTGATATGGGGCTTTCTATCAAGTTTTTGGGCGATTAATATTTCATCAAGCATGTTTTACAGTTTCGCTTGGTTAAATGGCTACCTTTTCTATAAGTCCTTTCAAATTTTTTTTCAAAAAAGGGACAATATTGTACTAATTGAAAATGTCCTCTGTGCCCTATTTTGTGTGGTTTTTTGCATTACCTTATTCCATGCCTTTAGTACTAAAAACATAGTATTAAAAGACAATTATTTGTTAGATCACTTGAAAGTAAATGCTAATGGTCTTGTTAGTATATTACTTTGTTTATTTCCATTCTTACTTAATAAGATAGGAAAACATATTACAGCTTTACTCGCTCTGCCTTTATCCTTATTGTTCTTTTATTTCGTCCTCAAAAATGATGTTCAATCTGCAAAATTTGCACTCATAACAATAACAAGCTTTTACTTTTTAGCCAAAATTTTTAAGCTAAAAACCATGCACATTTTCCTGGTTTTTCTTTGCCTAGCAGTTTTAAATATTGTCATCTTTCAACTAAATACACGATACCTATGGTGGCCTGAGATCGCAAGAGTATCCAATAATTTTGGAGTGGGAGATAGAATTTCTATGTGGAGTCAATCATTAGACTTATTCAAAGAGCATTTTTTAAATGGGATTGGAAATGGTAATTGGTTTTTTGAATTTGGACAACATGCTGGGAAAGTTAATACGAGTAATTTTCGTCACCCTCATAATCTATTTATTCAAATTTTGACTGAACTAGGACTGGTAGGGCTCATGCTCTTTCTCTTAAGTATTTTGACTTCATTAATTAAATTAATTAAGCAAAAAAAATATTTGGCCTTCGCCTTAGCTAGCCTAGTTTTTCTAATACTCTCATTCTTCTTTGGAATAACCAATTTTAACTATAACTACTGCGGGAGTGCCATCTTGGTATTCCTAATATCAATTGCTGTACCTCAGCATAAGCAACAGTATCGTTTTTCTAAAATCCATGCGCTATTGTTATTAATCTTCTCCATAATTTCTCTTCTTTGGTTTTATGAAAATTTGCGAGTCGAGAATAAGCTTTTAGAAGTAAGACAAAGAAGTATTGAAAAATCTAAAATAAGAATAGCCTTAGTCGAAGATATTTTCCATCCATATAAAAAAACGCATTTTAAGAATATTCCACTGCCCTATTATGCAATAAAAGACATTGATAATATGAAACCTATCACTAAAAAGTATGCCGCAAAGCGTGATAGTTTTTATCAATTACTGAATGTCATTGAACCTAATAGTACGAGATATCAACACATGTATGCTGAACATTTATACGAAAAAGGTGATCTATTTAATTCTAAAAAAATCCTACAAAAGTTGATTTCGCAAAGTGAAAATTATCTATTTTCGCGCCTTTTGTTGGCTAAGATAGAAGCGGAGTTTGGCAATTATAATTTTGCAGACGCTTTGTTAAATTTTGATAGTGTTGTTTTTGAAAAAGCATTAATAATTGAAAATAGATATTATTTAACGTACAGTAAAAAACTCCATCTGAACGACAAGAAATTTCTTGAATTAAACAAAGAATTGATTCAGTTAAAAAAGAAAATCAAGAGAAAATTAAGGCAACAAAAGTTGCAAAATAATTAATAGTATGATCAAGTGGGCTTTGAATTTTTTAAGGAATAATAGATTGATAAATATTATTCTTGCCGTTATTTATTTCTTTGCTGTTGTTCTCCCCCATGAGCAAGTTGGACTGATTATTAGTAAAATTTTTAAGAACAGTACGAAAGCATATTACAACCAAACAGTACTAATTATTGCAGCCGTTGGCTTAATCATCTACGTATTATTTCTAATCCTAAATTTGAAAAACAACGATTCGAAGCGAATCGTTTTCGCCTTCCTGGGACTTTCCGTTTTTCTTACCATCTTAATGCTTAAAACCATTTTGATACTCAATATAGAGTTGATTCATCTCGTACAATATGGAGCGTTTGCATTAATATTATTCCCCCTATTCGAGCATTACTTCCATACACTTTGGTGCTGCACATTTTTAGGCGGAATCGATGAAGCATTTCAATATTATTATCTAGCTCCAGACAGAACCAATTTCCTTGATTTTAATGATATGATTCTAAATTTGGTAGGTGCTACTTTTGGGTTGATACTAATTAGGAGTGTCCCTTTTTTCAATAAGTCAACTGGAAATAATGGGCCAAGAAATTTTTCAATTATTACAGCTTTTTTGAGTCTGCTGTCAATAGGCATTTTGGCGATGAAGGACTTATTAATTAAAGTACCCTCAGAAAGTTTTTGGACAACACTTCCATCAAAAGTTACTTACCATATCGTACATCCTTTAGAAGGAATCTTAATCATAGTAGCTTTGCTACTTATTTATGCTTTCTTGAATAAACCCAATAAGATATTTAATCTGACGAATCCTTCTTAAGGTCTTCCAATACTAAAATATTGAAACCCTAAATTTTTCATTTCTTCGACATCAAATACATTTCGACCATCAAAAATCACAGCTTCGTGCATCTTAGTCTTTAGTAATTGCAAATCTGGTGTTCGAAATACATTCCATTCTGTTAAGATAGCAAGTGCATCTGCTTCATGAATGGTATCATACGGGTCTTTTGCATAATACAATTTATCACCATAAATGCGCTCAATATTATCCATTGCCTCTGGATCGTAGACTTTCAGTTTAGCACCTTTCTTTAAAAGTGCATCTATCGTATTTAACGCTGGTGCTTCTCTTATATCATCTGTATTTGGCTTGAAGGCCAAACCCCAAATAGCAATAGTCTTATCTGTAAGATTTTGATTGAAATGAGATGAAATCTTTTGAGCCAAAATTTCTTTTTGTTTAGCATTCACATCCATAACTGCCTCCAAAATTTGAAAATTGTAATCGTATTCTGAAGCAGTTTTGCTCAATGCTTGTACATCTTTAGGGAAACATGATCCTCCATAACCCACACCTGGGAATAAGAAGCGCTTTCCAATCCTTGAATCTGTTCCCATCCCTTTTCTAACCAAATCTACATTTGCACCCAATCTCTCACACAAATTGGCAATTTCATTCATAAATGAAATTTTTGTAGCAAGGAAGGAATTTGCTGCATATTTTGTCATTTCAGCTGATTCCTCATCCATACAAATTATTGGATTCCCTTGTCTGACGAATGGCTCGTATAATCTTTTCATCTTTTGAAGCGCCTTGTCGCTGGTAGACCCAATGACAACCCTTTCTGGTTTTAGAAAATCTTGAACCGCTACACCCTCTCTTAAAAATTCTGGATTCGAAACCACATCAAATAAACTTGAATCAAGATTTTTAGCAAGTACCTCAGTCACTTTTTTTGATGTACCCACGGGTACCGTACTCTTATCTACAATAACTACATAAGAGCTAATTATTTTAGAAAGCTCATCAGCAACATTCAAAATATAAGATAGATCTGCAGAGCCATCTTCCCCTGGAGGTGTCGGCAGTGCTAAAAAAATGATTTCGGCATCCTTAATACCTTCTTTTAGATCCGTTGTAAATTTGAGTCTTCCTTGTGCTAGATTCCTTGAATAAATAACTTCTAAGCCAGGTTCGTAAATGGGTATATCCCCATTTTTGAGTCTTTCTACTTTCTTAGCATCAACATCCACGCAATGCACTACATTTCCTGTCTCTGCAAAACAAGTGCCACTCACTAATCCAACATAACCAGTTCCAATGACTGAAATATTCATATGTTTAATTTAATAAAAGAAGGGGCTTGATTATTTAATAAGACGCATGAGGTATTCACCATATCCACTTTTAACAAGTGGCTGCGCTATTTTTTCCAATTGGGCTTCATCAATAAATCCACTTCTAAACGCTACTTCTTCTATACTTCCAATTTTATAATCTTGTCTTTGCTCTATGACCCTAACAAACTCTGAAGCATCTGCTAGTGATTGAAAAGTACCGGTATCAAGCCAAGCGGTACCTCTGTCCATTATACCGACCGAAAGATTCCCTTCTTCCAAATAGATTCTATTGAGATCTGTAATCTCATATTCTCCTCTAGCAGAAGGTTCCAAGTTTTTTGCAAGTTCGGTGACGCGATTGTCATAAAAGTATAGGCCAGGTACTGCAAAATTTGATTTGGGATTTTCTGGTTTTTCTTCTATGGTAATTGCATTATGATTTTCATCAAATTCTACAACGCCGTATCTTTCTGGATCGTGGACTGGATAAGCAAAAACTCTTGCACCTTCAGTGATTGATGCACTTTCTTTTAAAAGAGCACTCAGCCCGGCCCCATAAAAGATGTTATCCCCTAAAATCAATGCACAAGGATCACCATCAATAAAATCTGCCCCAATCACAAATGCTTGAGCCAAACCATTAGGTACATGCTGAACAGCGTATTGAAAATTACATCCTAGCTCCGTACCATCCCCTAACAATCGCTGAAACGACTCACTGTCATGAGGCGTAGTTATTATTAAAACATCTTTAATACCTGACAACATAAGAATTGAAAGCGGATAATAAATCATCGGCTTATCATAAATCGGCATTAATTGTTTTGAAATAGCTTTGGTTATAGGGTATAATCTTGTACCGGAACCTCCGGCAAGTATAATTCCTTTCATGTCAAAATTTTGAAGCGCAAAAATACATTAATTGTTGCGCTTTTATATCAACAGGTGGAATTCTTTGCAAAGTTGATGGACTATAAATTATTGGATTTCCTCGCACATATTTTAAGCTAGTATAAAAATACTAACCCTAAAACATGATTTTTTACATATCGTCATTTTGGGTGATTTAATTGGTAAGAATATGACTGAAATTAGCCCCCAGTTAAGCAATAGAACTCATAAAGAGTGCTAACTAATCGAATTAATTATTTAACCACAATTACTTTAATCATGAAAAAATCTTTGTTTATTTTAATAACTTTTGTTCTACTTGGATTTGGATTACAAGCTCAAATAGCACAAACCATAGTTTCACAAGGAGCTGGTAGTACAGCAGGTGTATCAAATTTAGCTTTACAATCTAACTCTACTGGCGATTTAAATTATATAGCCACAGGGGACGATGGTGATTTAGTTATTTATTCTAATGGTTTTGACGAATCATTTAGACTTTCCGACAATGACTTTAGTTTATTTTTTCCAGGGACCAGACATATGTTTGATTCAGGAACATCCAACGCCGACAAAGCGGTTATTTCACATTCTCCTGCATTCAGTACTTGGGGTCTTAACTATAAAGATGATGTAGATGCATTTAACTTTGCTCAAAGTTTAACCACCACTACTCCAGCACTTCATGTCAGAATAGGAAATGGTAATATTGGTATTGGTAATGAAGCACCAACACAAAGACTTGAAGTGACTGCTCCTGGAGCTAATGGAATTCGAATTACGGGTAACGATACTGGAGATACCAGATTAGCCATTTCAAACGGAGGAGGAAATCACTTTCTTTTTGATGATGACTCAGACGCGCATACTTTGAAATTGGAAAGCGGATCACAAGCCATTGAATTTAATGTAGCTGGCCCTAATCCTGCAGCTCAAATTAATAATTTTACTGCTGCAACATCTGCTGATAATAATATGACTGTTGGTTATTCCAGCACTGCAGGCTTAACTAAATTATACGTTGATGATCCTAAAAGCACAACTAGCAGTATGTGGGCAATAATAGGTGACAGTGGCGCAGCAGGAGCTACTGGAGCAAGATACGGTGTAAGAGGTGCTGCTGTTAGTACAACGGGCAACAGATATGGAGTTTATGGAGATGCGGCTGCTCAAACCGGAAGTTGGGCAGGATATTTTGCGGGTAATCTATATTATACAGGCACATTTACCTCAACATCCGATGCAAGATTGAAAAAGAATATTGCTTCAGCTTCTTATGGCTTAGAAACGGTTTTAGCTATGAAGCCTAAGACTTATGAGTTTAAAGCTGACGAGCAGCCAAAAGGTTTGAACTTGTCTACTGGAAAACAAATAGGGTTTTTAGCTCAAGATCTTGAAGCTCTTATGCCTGAAGTAGTAAGCACAAATAATCATATCTTTTTTGATAATCCAGGAGAAGTTGATACTGGATCAAGCGAAATGGAGATCAAAAGTGTTAATTACATCGCTTTGATACCTGTGTTAACTAAGGCAATTCAAGATCAGCAAGAAATAATTCAAGCACTTGAAGCGAGAATTTCTGAATTAGAGCAGAATTAATTAAATTATTACCAGAAAATTGGATATTTTAAAGTCAGAAATGCTTATTAATACTTCAGGAAACTACCATAAAGCTTCAATTTTGAACAAAATTCCCTCTTTTGGGTGATGCTCAGAATGAAAAAGAGGCTTATCTTTATAAAGTAAATCGGACGTATTCATATTCTTAGAAACTAAAAGTAGTTTCTTCACTTGAAAGTAAACATCTTTTGGACGGGATGTTGACAGAAATTCAAGTAAAAATTAACCCCGGAAGTTTGCGATTGACATTCATATTATATACTTTTGAATCTCATTTCGCTTGCCTCCACATTAATCTTTTTTGTTAACTTAATATTGATACTTCAAGATCAATTACAATAAAACGTTATTAAAATGAAAAAATTTAAAAACTTAATGTTAGGCCTCACTTTAGGCTTAGTTTTTATGAGCTTCAGCTCATTTGCACAGGTTACTGTGATTTCTTCTGGTGATTTAGGGGTAGGTACATCTGCACCAACTGAAAAATTAGAAGTTGATGGTAGAGTGAAAATGGTAGATGGTACTGTTGTTAATTCAGGAGCATCTGCATCTATCGTTTTTGACAGACAGGATAAATCCGCTTTTATTATAGGGGCTGGAAATGATGCAGGTATGTCATGGGACAGACTTTTCGATTATGAATTGAGAAGTAATACTCGAACAAGAATCGTTGATGATAGATTTATTCAAAATGGTATTGTTCGTTTTAAAATTAGAGGCTCAAATGGATTTACTGGTATTGGGGTTGCCAA